>DATDBV010000097.1:0-2523 GCA_036524715.1 Nakamurella sp.
GGCTGACGTGGGCGGCCTGTCGCCGTCCCCAGAGGGCGATCTCGCCGACTGCGGCGCTGACGAGCAGTAGCAGCACGGCGGTCTCGACATCGTCCGGGTCCGCGATGGTGAAGGTGTAGTAGGCGCACACCTTCATCCAAACCTCAGATCCGGGGAATGGGCGTATCGAAAACGTGAAAATCGATCGGTCGGCCGTAGAGATTTCGTGAAAATCCATTCTGGGCCGACAATTCGGGTCTTGACTGGGCAGGCGGCCGAGGTGCGGCCGCGTTCAGTTCGAGGGATTCGGCGTGTCAGATCTGGTATTCGTGCTGCTGACGGTGGCGCTGTTCGTGGTCCTGACTCTCGTGGTGAAGGGGGTGGAGCGGCTGTGAGCTGGGTGAATCTGGTCGGTGCCGCGCTCGCCATGGTGCTGGTCGGCTACCTGGTGGTGGCCCTGATCCTGCCCGAGCGGTTCTGACATGGGTGAAACCGCCGCCGGTGTGCTGTTCATCGCCTCACTGATCCTTGCCCTTGCCCTGGCCTACCGGCCGCTGGGCGACTACCTGGTCGGCGTGCTGACCCCCGTCCGGCACAGCCGCGTGGAGCGGGGCGTCTACCGCCTGGTCGGCGTCGACCCTCAAGGTGAGCAGTCGTGGGGGGTGTACGCGCGCAGCGTGCTGGCGTTCTCCGTGGTCTCGGTGCTGCTGCTCTACGGGCTGCAGCGGCTGCAGGAACACCTGTGGCTCTCGCTCGGCTTCGCCGCCGTGTCGCCCGATCAGGCGTGGAACACGGCGGTCAGCTTCGTCACCAACACCAACTGGCAGTCCTATTCGGGCGAGTCGACGATGGGTTACCTCGTGCAGGCGGCCGGGCTCGCGGTACAGAACTTCGTGTCCGCCGCGGTGGGCATCGCGGTCGCGGCCGCGGTGGTCCGCGGGTTCGCCCGAAGCGGCGCCGACCGGCTGGGCAACTTCTGGGTCGACCTGACCCGGATCGTGGTCCGAGTGCTGCTGCCCCTCGCGGTGATCGGCGCGATTGCGCTGATCGCCGGTGGGGTGGTGCAGAACCTGTCCGGCGGGATGGATGCAGCCACCCTGGCCGGGGTGACCCAACACCTGACCGGTGGCCCGGTGGCCAGTCAGGAGGCCATCAAGGAACTGGGCACCAACGGCGGCGGATTCTACAACGCCAACAGCGCGCACCCGTTCGAGAACCCGACGTCGTGGACGAACTGGCTGCAGATCTTCCTGATGCTGCTGATCCCGTTCGCCTTGCCGCGCACGTTCGGCCGGATGGTCCGCGACAACCGGCAGGGCTACGCCATTGTCGCGGTCATGGCGACGCTGGCGATCCTGAGCGTGGTGCTGGTCAACGTCTTCCAGCTGGCGCACGGCGGCACCGTGCCGCAGGCCGTGGGGGCGGCGACCGAGGGCACCGAGGCCCGGTTCGGGGTGTCCCAGTCGGCCACCTTCGCCGCGGCCACGACGCTGACCTCGACCGGCGCGGTGAACTCGTTCCACGACTCCTACACCGCGCTCGGCGGCGCCGTGCCGATGGTCAACATGATGCTCGGCGAGGTCGCGCCCGGCGGCACCGGTTCAGGGCTGTACGGGATGCTGGTGCTGGCGGTGATCACGGTGTTCGTCGCCGGGTTGATGGTCGGCCGCACCCCGGAGTACCTGGGCAAGAAGATCGGCGCCCGGGAGATCAAGTTCGCCTCCCTGTATTTCCTGGTGACCCCGCTGATCGTGCTGATCGGCACCGCCGCCGCCGCATTCGCCACCGGCAACAGTTCCACGGCGCTGAACACTGGCCCGCACGGGCTGTCCGAGGTGCTGTACGCGTTCACCTCGGCGGGCAACAACAACGGGTCGGCGTTCGCCGGGATCGGGGTGAACACCCCCTGGTGGAATACCGCGCTGGGGCTGGCCATACTGCTGGGCCGGTTCCTGCCGATCGTACTGGTGCTCGGCCTGGCCGGCTCCCTGGCGGCGCAGCATCCCACACCGGCCTCGGTCGGCACGCTGAAGACCTATCAACCGCTGTTCGTCGGCATGCTCGTCGGCGTCACCGTGGTGCTGGTCGCCCTCGCCTACCTGCCCGCTCTCGCCCTCGGCCCGCTGGCCGAGGGCCTGTAGGAGACCACATGACGACCACCGCCGCCGTCGTACTGCCCGCGGCCGAACCGCCCGAGGGCGGACCCCGCCGGGTGGCCGGCGGACTGCTCGACCCGAAACAAATGGTCCGGTCCCTGCCGGACGCGCTGCGCAAGCTGAACCCGGCCACCCTGTGGCGCAACCCGGTGATGTTCATCGTGGAGATCGGCTCGGTCTTCACCACCGTGCTGGCCATCGCCGAGCCGTCGGTGTTCGCCTGGTCGATCACCGTCTGGCTCTGGCTGACCGTGCTGTTCGCGAACCTGGCCGAGGCGGTCGCCGAGGGCCGGGGCAAGGCGCAGGCGGAATCGCTGCGGAAAGCCAAGCAGGACACCATGGCCCGCCGCCTGTCCGGCTGGCACCCGGGCTCGACCACGGCCGCCGA
>DATDBV010000098.1:0-15849 GCA_036524715.1 Nakamurella sp.
GCCCGGCGCACAATCAGCGGCATGACCAGGGACGGGCCCGTGCGGGTGCTGCTCGCCGACGACCATCCGGTCGTCCGGGGCGGTCTGGTCGCCCTGATCGACACCCTGCCCGGCATCGACGTCGTCGGTCAGGCCGGTGACGGGCAGCAGGCGCTGCGGGAGACCGCGGTGCTGCGACCCGACGTCGTGGTGATGGACCTGCGGATGCCGGTGCTGGACGGCGTGGAGGCGACCCGGCGCATCGTCCGGGACTACCCCGGGGTCGCCGTCCTGGTGCTCACCATGTTCGACGAGGACGCGATGATCGCCGACGCGCTGGCCGCCGGTGCCCGCGGTTACCTGCTCAAGGGGGCGGAGCAGGACGAGATCGACCGGGCCATCCGGGCGGTCGCCTCGGGCGAGGCGATCTTCAGCCGCGCGGTCGCCGCCCAGGTGCTGCGGCGGATATCCCCCGAACCGGCGCGCCGCCCGCTGCCGGGCCTCACCCCGCGCGAGCTCGAGGTCACCGACCTGCTCGCCGCCGGCCTGTCGAACGCGGTGATCGCCGAGCGACTGTCCCTGGCGCCCAAGACGATCGGCAACCACATCTCGGCGATCTTCGTCAAGCTCGGGGTGGCCACCCGGGCCGAGGCGATCGTGCTGGCCCGCGACGCCGGCCTGGGGATCTCGGCATGAGCGAGGCTTGCCGAGCGATCAATCAACTGCGCCGGCATGAGCGAGGCTTGCCGAGCGATCAATCAACACCGTCGGGCCGGCGCCCCCTTCGGGGCGGCCGAGCTTGCGAGGCGTCCTGGAAGGGCGCCGGCATGACCGCCGATGCCGCCCGCTCCCCGGGCCCGGTGACCACGCCGCCGGCGCCGGCGGACACCGGAACAGGTGACCGACCAGCCGACGGGCCGAGCGGCCGGGCGAACCGCGGGGCGCTGGCCCCGATCGCGGCGGTCGCCGCCCTGATCCTGACCGGCGCGGCGATCGGCACGGCGAGCTGGCTCGGGTGGAACTGGGCGGCGTACATCGAGTCCTACACGCTGACCAACATCGTCATCGGCCTGGGCCTGACCGGCTCCGGGGTGATGATCGCCTGGCATCGCCCCCGCAACCGGGTCGGCCTGGTGTTCATCCTCGGCGGCCTGGGCCACCTGGTCTCCGCGGCGCTGTGCTCGATCGGCAACCTGGCGTTGACCCAGGATTGGCCCGAGCCGGTCGTCCGGGCCATGGTCACCGGGTTTCTGGTCGGCTGGACATTCGGCCTGCCCGGACTGTTCCTACTCGCCCTGCTGCTGTTCCCGGACGGTCACCTGCCCTCCCGGCGCTGGTCCTGGCTGGGTTGGGCGATCGTCGGCGGCACCGTCGTCAGCGCCGTCGTCTCCGCGCTGAACCCGGAGCCTGGTGTCGTGGACGATCCGCGGACGGTGTCGCTGCTCGCCTGGCCCGCATTCCCGGTCGAGGTCATCGGCTCCGTCCTGACGGTGCTCAGTCCGCTGCTGGTGGTCGCCGTGCTGGCCAGCCTGGTCATTCGTTACCGGCGCGGCGACGAACGGACCCGGCGACAGTTGCTCTGGCTGATCCTGGCTGTGCTGGCGATTCTCGTCCTGAACGCGCAACGGTGGCTCACCGGCGACGGGCCCGTGTTGCTGCTGCTGTCCGTCGTCCTGGTGCCCATCGCGGTGGCCATCGCGATTGTGCGGTACCAGTTGCTGGACATCCGGATCGTGCTGTCCCGAACCCTGCTCTACGGCACCCTCATCGCCCTGGTGGTGGCGGTCTACGCCGGCATCGTCGCCGGGCTGACCCTGATCGTCCCGCCGGACGCGTCCCGGACGGTTGCGGCCATCGCGGCAGTCACGGTGGCGCTGCTTTTCGCCCCGCTGCGGAACCTGTTGCAGCGGGCGATCTCCCGGGCGTTCTACGGCACCCGCGCCGACCCAGCCGCCACCGTCGCCAGGGTGCAGGCGGGGCTGCGGCAGGCGGCCGACCTGGTGGAGGCGGTCACCGAACTGCGGGACGCGCTGCGGGTCCCGCGGCTGGCGCTGGTCGCGGAACCCGGCGGCGATCCGCTCGCGGCGGCCGGCACGGAACCGGAAACACCGACCCACGAGTCCGTCCCACTGGACAGCGGGGGCGAGCGGATGGCCACCCTGCTCGTCACCCTGCGGCCGGGGGAGCGTCGCCTGCACCAGGCGGACCGGCGCACGCTGGAGCTGGTCGCGCCGCTGCTCGCGCTCGTGCTGCGCGAGCACACCCTGGTGGCCGAGATCCGGCGCGCCCGGGCGCATACCGTCGAGGCCCGCGAGCGCGAGCGGGAAATGCTGCACCGCGACCTGCACGACGGACTCGGCCCGACCCTGACCGGCGCCGCGCTGCGGGCGGACGCGGCCGGCAACCTGATCGACCGCGACCCCGAACGGGCCCGCGCGGTGCTGGGTCAGGCCCGGGCCGACATCGGCCTGGCCCTGGGTGAGGTCCGCCGGGTGGTGTACGGACTGCGGCCGATCCCCCTGGACGAGCGGGGACTGGCCGGGGCGATCGTCGAGCACGCCGCCCAGGGCGCCGGCCCGCCGGTGCGGGTCACCGTCGACGAGCCACTGCCTGAGCTGACCCCGGCGGTTGAACTCGCCGCCTACCGAATCGCGTTGGAGGGCATCGCCAACGTCCGCCGGCACTCGTCCGGATCGGCGGCCGCGGTCGGCCTCGCCCGCGACGGCGACGGGCTGCGAGTCACCGTGCACGACAACGGGATCCCGCCGAGTGACTTCCGGCCGGGGGTCGGTATCCGGTCGATCCGCGACCGGGCCGAGGAGCTCGGCGGCCGGGCCGACGTCGGGCCCGTCGAGGACGGCTGGCTGGTGTCGGCGTGGCTGCCGACCCGCACCGCGTCGTCGCCCGAGCTCGCCAGATCGGACGCCGCGACTATCGTGGTCCGATGACCGCGCGCATCGTCCGGCTGAGCACTCACGTCCTGGACACCACCGTCGGGCGGCCCGCTGCCGGCATTCCGGCGCGGCTCGAAAGCCTCGGCGCCGGGCCGGTTTCCATCGTGGGTGAGGACGAGACGGACGACGACGGGCGGGTCTTCCGACTGAACACGGCCGACCTGCAGCCCGGCCGGTTCCGGCTGACCCTGGACACCGCCGCCTATTTTGAGCGCCGGCACGGAGCCCTGTTCTATCCCGAGATCAGCGTCTCGTTCGCGCTCTCCGGTGACCGGGAGCACTACCACATCGCTGTGCTCACCAGCACCTACTCGTACTCCACGTACCTGGGGTCCTGAGGCAGGTCAGACGTGCTGGGCGATGTCCCGGATGACCAGCTCGAGGTGGCTGCGGGTCATCGTCGCGGGATCGAAGGAGATGACGACCCGGTCACCGACGGTGTCGACGCCCCAGACGCCGGGCAGGCGCAGGATGGTGATGCCCTGGGCGAGGCGGCGGGCGTCGCGGGCGGAATGGGTGTCCTCGAAGCGGACGGCGAGCACGGTGTCGGCGCCGTCGGTCTCGATGGTCAATTCGGTCGGGTCGGTCATGGTATTGGTCGCCATGGTGGTGAGGACGTCCGGGCCGCGGTGCGGGTTGCCCGGGCCGGCGAGATCTGGTGAACCGCCGCTCACCAGATCCTCGGTCCTACCCGACCGCCAGCGCGACCTCCATGTTCCCGCGGATCGCCTTCGAGTAGGGGCACCTCTGGTGGGCCTGTTCGAGCAGGTCGGCGGCCACCTCGCGGTCGACACCGGGCAGGTGGCCGGTGATCGCGGCCCGCAGCGCGAAACCGGCTTCACCCTTCACCAGCCCGACCTCGACGCTGACCGACGAGCCGTCGGAGTCCACCCCGGCCGCCTTGGCCAGGTTCTTCAGCGCGGAATTGAAGCAGGCCGAATAGCCGGCCGCGAACAGTTGCTCGGGGTTGGTCGGGTCACCGGGCCCGGCGTTCGGCCTCGGGGAGGTCAGTTCGAGGTCGAGCACGCCGTCGGTGGTGCGCGCCCGGCCGTTTCGGCCGTTGCCGGTGGAGACGGCCGTGGTCGAGTAGACCACCCTGGTCGGGGAGGTCATGCGGATTCCTTCCGGTGGGTCGGGAGTGGTTCAGGCGAACTGGCGGCTGAGCGTGGCGTGCCGGTTGACGTCCTTGTACAGCAGGTACCGGAACCGCCCCGGCCCGCCGGCGTAGCAGGCCTGCGGGCAGAACGCACGCAGCCACATGAAGTCGCCCTCCTGCACCTCCACCCAGTCCTGGTTCAGCAGGTAGACCGCCTTGCCCTCCAGTACGTAGATGCCGTGCTCCATGACGTGCGTCTCGGGGAAGGTGATCGCCCCTCCCGGCTCGAAATTCACGATGTTGACGTGCATGTCGTGTCGCAGGTCGGTCGGGTCGACGAACCGCTGGGTGGTCCAGGCCCCGTTCGTGCCGGGCATCTCGACGCCCGGTACGTCCTGCTCGGTGGTGAAGAACGAGGACGGCGTCTGGATGCCGTCGACCCGCTGGTACGCCTTGCGGATCCAGTGGAACCGGGCCGGACCGTCGCCTGCGTTGTGCAGCTGCCAGTCGGCCGCTGGTGGGATGAAGCCGTAGCCGCCCGGGGCCATCTCGTGCTTCTCGCCCTCGACTGTGACGATCAGCTCGCCCTCCATCAGGAAGATCACGCTCTCGGCGCCTGGGTCGGACTCGGGCCGGTCGCTGCCGCCGTCCGGTGAAACCTCGACGATGTACTGCGAGAACGTCTCGGCGAACCCGGACAGGGGTCGGGCGATCACCCACAACCGGGTGTTGGTCCAGAACGGCAGGAAGCTGGTCACGATGTCGCGCATCGTGCCTCGCGGCAGCACCGCGTAGGCCTCGGTGAACACCGCCCGGTTGGTGGTCAGCTCGGTCTGGCCGGGCAAGCCGCCGGTGGGTGCATAGTAGCCGGTCGTCATTGTCGTGGTCCTCTCCTGCGTGGTCGGTGGGCGTGGGTGGGCGGTCAGCCGGTGGTGGCCGACTCGCCCCGGTAGGACCGCCAACCGTCCCGGTCCGAGATGTCGATGAGCTCGGGCGAGTCCAGATACGCCTCCCGCAGGACGACGGCGACCGCGGAAGACCCGTCGTCGAGCTGGATGACGCTCAGCTCCAGCTCGTCGGGTTCGGCCGGGATGAACCGCTCGCGCAGGGTGTCCAGCGGCACGTCGTACAGCTCGCCGACGACGGACACCCCGCCCTCGACGACCGGTCGGAGCGCCGGGAAGCGGTCGCCGACCGAATAGAAGCGGTAGATCGGCGCGGTGTGCGCGGCACCGAGAAAGGGGTGCTCGGCGATGCTGTGGTGCACGGAGCCGCCGCGCATGCCCTCGCCGTTGACGAACAGGGGAACGCTGGTCATGGATGTCCTCTTCAGATCAGAGTGGTGGAATGG
Organism: Nakamurella sp.; assembly: GCA_036524715.1. Classification (GTDB taxonomy): domain Bacteria; phylum Actinomycetota; class Actinomycetes; order Mycobacteriales; family Nakamurellaceae; genus Nakamurella. The sequence goes on from DATDBV010000098.1 coordinate 5,381, forward strand.
TGGGAGTTCAACGCCGCTCAGGCGGGCACGGCTGCGGTGGGGCGGGCGCCGGCACGGGACAGCAGCCGTCCGTGGCATCTGTCGCCGGTCAGCTCCTGGCCGCGTAGCCAGGTGCCGCGCACCACGCCGGTCAGCGCGCGTCCCGCATAGGGCGTGATGGGATTGCGGTGCCGAAGTTCGGCGGCGTCGACGACAAAGGACTCCTCGGGCGCGAAGACCGCGAGGTCGGCGTCCCGGCCGACGACCAGGCCGCCCTTGCGGTCCAGGCCGGCCAACGCCGCCGGGGTGGCGGACATCCAGTGGGTGACGTCCTCCAGCGTGAAACCCCTTGCCCGGGCCTGCGTCCACACAGCGGACAGGGCAACCTGCAGGCCGGCGATACCTCCCCAGGCGACGCCGAAGTCGCCGGTGTCCAGCCGCTTCAGTTCCGGGGTGCAGGGGGAATGATCGGAGACGACGCAGTCGATGACGCCGTCGGCCAGGCCCTGCCAGAGCAGGTCCCGGTTCTCCGGCTCCCGGATCGGCGGACAGCACTTGAACTGGGTGGCCCCGGCAGCGATCTCGTCGGCATCGAACACCAGGTAGTGCGGACAGGTCTCGACGGTGACCCGGACACCGTCGCGTTTCGCGGAGGCGATCATCGGCAGCGCGTCGCTGCTGGACAGGTGCAGGATGTGCACCCGGGCACCGGTGACCCGGGCCGCCTCGATGACGTGCGCGATGGCGGTGTTCTCCGCGCTCCGTGGCCGCGAATTCAGGAACTCTCGATAGCGGCTGCCGTGTGCGGCGGGGGAAAGGCCGATGGCGTCGGCGTCCTCGGCGTGCACGATCATCAGACCATCGAATTCGCGGACCACGGTCAGGTAGTCGACCAGCTGGGCCGGCGTCAGCGGCGGGAACTCGGGCACCCCCGAGTCGAGCAGGAAGCACTTGAACCCGAAAACGCCGTGCTCGTGCAGACCCTGGAGCTCGTTGATGTTGCCGGGGATTGCGCCACCCCAGAAACCGACGTCCACGTAGGCCTTCTCGGCGGCCACCGCGCGTTTGACCGCGAGCGCCCGGGCGTCGACGGTGGGCGGAAGACTGTTCAACGGCATGTCGACGATGGTGGTGACGCCGCCGGCCGCGGCCGCCCGGGTGGCGGAGGCGAAGCCCTCCCACTCGGTGCGGCCGGGTTCGTTGACGTGCACGTGGGTGTCCACCATGCCGGGCAGCAGCACCTCGTCGTCCCGTAGGTCGACGGTGCGCGCGGCGGTCAGGTCGGCGTCGTATGGCTCGATCGCGGCGATCACTCCGTCGCGGACGGCGATGGCGGCCGGGCGCTCGCCGGTCGGGGTGATCGCGCGGCGCGCGCGGATCACCAGGTCGTACTCGTTCACGCCGGCGCTCCGTGTCGATGGTTCGCTCGCTGACGCTCGCCCACGTCATCTCACCTCCTTGTGAAGCTCGGTTGTATGAAATTGCCTGTGGTTCCGGGATTGTCGGGTGGCGCGGCGGAATCAGCCGATCGTGTCCTGCGCGATCTGCCGACCGAGCCGCTCGAGCAGCGGGCCGGGGTCGTCGATGCACTTGGAGACATTGGACTCGATGTCGGTCAGCGCGTAGGCCCGGCGGACCCCGGCGTCGGCCAACTGCTCGCGCGACAACAGGTTCCGCCCCGACACCGTGACCACCGGCACGCCGGCGGCGCGGGCGGTCGCGGCCACCCCGGCCGGGGCCTTGCCGTGCAGGGTCTGCTCGTCCAGCGAGCCCTCCCCGGTGACCACCAGGTCGGCGCCGGGCAGGTCGTCGCGCAGGCCGGTCAGCTCCAGCATCAGGTCGATGCCGGGCCTGGCCGTGGCGTTCAGGACGGCGATCGCCCCGAAGCCGACCCCGCCGGCGGCTCCGGCTCCGGCCACCGCCGCGGCCGGATGACCCGACTCGCCCTCGGGTACGTCGAGCGCCCGGGCGACCGCGCCGGACCACACCCGCAGTGCCCCGTCGAGCCGAGCCACGTCATCGGGTGTGGCGCCCTTCTGCGGCCCGTACACCGCGGCGGCGCCGTGGTCGCCGAGCAACGGGTTGTCCACGTCGCTGGCCAGCACCACCTCGGCGTCACGCAGAGCCGGGTGCAGCCCGGACAGCTCGACCGTGGCGACGTGCTCCAGGCCCCCCGCCGGCACGTCGTCGCCGGCGGAATCGAGAATCCGGGCGCCGAGCGCGGCCAACATACCCGCGCCCCCGTCGGTGCTGGCGCTGCCGCCGATGCCCAAGACGAGCCGGCGACATCCATTGTTCAGAGCGGCCGCGATGACCTGCCCGAACCCGGTGCTGGACGCGGTCAGCGGGGCGAGCGCCCCGCCGGGCAGCCGGACCAGACCGCAGGCGTCGGCCAGTTCGACCACCGCCGTGCCGTCCTTCGCGGCGTACCCGGTTTGCACCGGCTCACCGGTCGGGCCGGCGACCGTCACCGGCACCAGGGTGAACCCGGCGGCGACCGCGGCGTCCAGGGTGCCGTCCCCGCCGTCGGCGACGGGCACGGTGATCACCTCGGCGTCCGGGCACACCGCGGAGATCCCGGCCGCGACCCGGGCCGCGACGTCACTGGCGCGCATCGAGCCCTTGAACTTGTCCGGCGCGATCAGGATCTTCATGGCGTCCTCCCGGACGGGGCGCTCGCAGGCTCCGCACCCCTACCCGGGACGACGCCGCGGTGTTGATGATTCGCTCGCTGACGCTCGCTCATGGCGTCCTCCCGGACGGGGCGCTCGCAGGCTCCGCACCCCTACCCGGGACGACGCCGCGGTGTTGATGATTCGCTCGCTGGCGCTCGCTCACGGTTGGGCCTTTCAGTCCAGCATGGAGATGATGGCGGTCGGCGCGTCCGCGGATGTGCGGGCCAATTCCTCGAACTCGACGACGTTGTCGATCTCCACGCCCATCGAGATGTTGGTGACCCGTTCCAGCACGACCTCCACCAGCACCGGCACCCGGTGCTCGACCAGCATCTTCTTCGCGGTCTCCAGTGCCGACAGCAGCTCCTCGGGGTCCTGCACCCGAATGGCCTTGGCCCCCATGGCCTCCGCCAGCTTGACGTGATCGACACCGTAGCCGGCCAGCACGTTGTCCGCGCCGGTGTCGGTTTTGGTCTCGGTGTTGATGTTGTCGAACGCGAGCTGCACGCAGTAGTCCATGTCGAACCCGCGCTGCGACTGCCGGATCAATCCCAGGTAGGCGTTGTTCACCAGCACGTGGATGTACGGCAGGTTGAACTGCGCGCCGACGGCCAGCTCCTCCATCATGAACTGGAAGTCGTAGTCGCCGGACAGCGCGACCACGGTGGCATCCGGATCGGCGACGCAGACGCCCAGGGTGGCCGGCAGGGTCCAGCCCAGCGGGCCGGCCTGACCGGCGTTGATCCAGTGCCGCGGCTTGTACACGTGCAGGAACTGGGCGGCGGCGATCTGCGACAGACCGATGGTGGAGACGTACCGGGTGTCCGGGCCGAACGCCTTGTTCATCTCCTCGTAGACCCGCTGCGGCTTGATCGGGATCTCCTCGAAGTGGGTGCGCCGGTGCATGGTGCGCTTGCGTTCCTGGCAATCGGCCACCCACTGCGAACGGTCGGCCAGCTGCCCGGCCGCCTTGCGCTCGCGGGCCACCGCGACCAGCTGCTCCAGCGCGGCACCGGCGTCGGAGACGATGCCGTAGTCGGGGGCGAACACCCGGCCGATCTGCGTCGGCTCGATGTCCACGTGCACGAAGGTGCGGCCGGCCCGGTAGGTGTCCAGCCCGCCGGTGTGCCGGTTCGCCCACCGGTTGCCGATGCCGAACACGAAGTCGGAGGCCAGCACGGTGGCGTTGCCGTACTGGTGCGAGGTCTGCAGGCCGGCCATGCCGGCCATCAGCGGGTGGTCGTCCGGGATGGTGCCCCAGCCCATCAGGGTCGGGATGACCGGCACGTTCAGCAGCTCGGCCAGCTCGACCAGCAGCTCGCTGGCGTCGGCGTTGATGATGCCGCCGCCGGCCACGAGCACCGGACGCTCCGCGGCGGCCAGCATGTCCAGCGCCTTGGTGGCCTGGGCCCTCGTCGCACGCGGCTTGTACACCGGCAGCGGCTCGTAGGTGTCCGGGTCGAACTCGATCGTGGCCATCTGCACGTCGAACGGCAGGTCGAGCAGCACGGGGCCGGGCCGGCCGGAGCGCATCAGGTGGAAGGCCTGCTGGAACGCGCCCGGCACCTGGGCGGGTTCGAGCACGGTCATCGCCATCTTGGTCAGGGGGCCGGCTATGGCAGTGATGTCGACAGCTTGGAAGTCCTCCTTGTGCAGCCGGGCGACGGGCGCCTGGCCGGTGATGCACAGGATCGGGATCGAGTCCGCGGACGCCGAGTACAGGCCGGTGATCATGTCGGTGCCGGCCGGGCCGGAGGTACCGACACACACGCCGATGTTGCCGGCCTTGGCCCGGGTGTACCCCTCGGCCATGTGCGAGGCGCCCTCGACGTGCCGGGCCAGGATGTGCTTGAGGCCGCCGTGGTCACGCATGGCGGAGTAGAACGGGTTGATGGCCGCCCCGGGCAGCCCGAAAATGGTGTCGACGCCTTCCTTTTCCAGGATGGCGATGGCGGCGTCGACGGCTCGCATGGTAGGCATGATCTGTTGTCCTTGTCAGCTGGAGGTCTCGGTGGCGGGGGTGTCTGGGTTCTGGCCGGAAAGCCGGAGTACGCCGCGCAGCAGCGCCGAGTGGTCCAGGCCGCCGTCGCCGTTGGCCACGGCGGAGGCCATCAGTTGGGCGACGACCGCGCCGAGCGGGATGACCACGCCGGCCTCCCGGGCGGCGGAGGTGACGATGCCCAGATCCTTGTGGTGCAGCTCGATCCGGAAGCCCGGGTTGAACGTCCGGCCGAGCATGTTGGCGCCCTTCTGGTCGAGCACCTTGCTGCCGGCCAGGCCACCACCGAGCACCTTCAGCGCGGCCTGCGTGTCCACTCCGTAGGCCTCGACGAACGCGACGGCCTCGGCGAGCAGCTGAATGTTGCCGGCCACGATCAGCTGGTTGGCCGCCTTCACGGTCTGCCCGGCGCCGGACGGCCCGACGTGCACGATCGTCTTGCCGACCGCGTTGAAGACGTCGGCGGCGGCCTCGAAGTCCTCGGCCGCGCCGCCGACCATGATGGACAGGGCGGCGTTCTTGGCGCCGGCCTCGCCGCCGGACACCGGGGCGTCCAGCATGCGGAACCCGCGTTCGGCGGCCTGCGCCGCCAGCTCGGTGGTGACATCCGGCCGGATGGACGAGAAGTCGATGATCAGGGTGCCTGGCTTGGCGTTCTCGAACACGCCGCCGTCGCCGGCCAGCACCTGCCGCACGTCCGGGGAGTCGGGCACCATGACGGCGACGACGTCCGCCTCGCGCACCGCGTCGGCGATCGAGTTCGCGCCCTTGCCTCCGGCCGCGACCAGCTGGTCGATCTTGGGTTGGGTGCGGTTGTAGCCGACGACGTCGAACCCGGCGGTCACCAGGTGGCCGGCCATCGGGCCGCCCATGATGCCCAGGCCGATGAATGCAACTGTGGTCATTGATATCTCCTCGTGCTCTCGTGTTGGGTGCTGCTCGCGCCGGGTTGATCCGCGCCGGCGTCGGTGAGTCCGCGCGGGCGGCGTCAGCCGACGCGGGTCGCGGAGCTGCGGTCGGCCAGCGGGAGCCAGGCCAGGCTGTCCCGGGTGCCGACGGTCGGCTTGTACTCCAGGGCGACGTACCCGCGGTAGCCCCGCGCGGCCAGCGCGGCCAGGTGGGCGTCGATGTCGAGCGCGCCGGTGCCGGGTTCGCCGCGTCCGGGGCTGTCGGCGATCTGCACGTGACCGATCCGATCGAAGTTGTCCTCGATCGCCTTCGCGACATCGTCACCGTTGACGTCCAGGTGGTACAGGTCGCACAGGAACCTCACGTTGGTCGCCCCGGATGCGGCCTCGACCCGGTCGATGACGCGGACGACATCGGCGGCGGTGAGCAGCGGGTACCGGGGCGCGCCGCTGACCGGCTCCACCAACACCACACCGTCGATCCGGGCGGCCGCCTGCGCGGCCGCCGCCAGGTTCTCTGCGGCCACGTCGTCCTGGGCGACCGGCGTGGACTGGTCGGTCCGGTTGCCGTAGAGCGCGTTGAACGCCTTGCAGCGCAGCCGCTCCCCGATGCCGACGGTCACCTCGATGTTGTCCCGGAACTCGCCGGAGCGGGCCGGCCAGGACACCAGACCCCGGTCGCCGCCGGGCCTGTCGCCGGCGAAGAAGTTCAACCCGATCAGTTGCACCCCGGCGTCGTCGATCGCGCCGACGAAGGCGTCCACGTCGGCGTCCGCAGGCACCGCGGTGGCGAACGGCCACCAGAACTCGACGGCGTCGAATCCGGCCTCCTTGGCCGCGGCCGGCCGCGCCAGCAGCGGCAGCTCGGTGAACAGCAGGGACAGGTTGACCGCGTAGCGCGGGGAATCGGTGGTCACCGGGTGGGTCCTTCCGGGTCGTTTCGAATGGGAAGTCAGGCGGGCAGCGGCTTGCGGCGAGCCATCGCGTCGATGGTGGCCCGGCCGACGCCGGCCTGCTCGAGTACCTCGGCGTCGTCGATGGCGCCGCAGTGCACGCCGCGCATCAGGAAGGCGGCCAGCGCCTGCGCGGTGGCCGGCTCGTCGACCACCCCACCGGACCGCTTGTTCAGGTAGGCGCGCAGCCGGGCGGCGGCCGCCGGCAGGCCCGCCCGGTAGAAGGCGTAGGTGGCCAGGTACCGGCTCACCAGGTGGCCGGGGTGCATGTCCCAGCCCTGGTAGTAGGCCGCCCGCAGGGACCGGGTGACCAGCGCCGCGTGCAGCGCGACGGCGGCCCGGATCTCGTCGGGCGAGCCGACGGGCATGACGTTGGTGGACCCGTCCGACAGCCGCACCCCGGTGCCGGCCGCGGCGACCTGCATGACCGCCTTCGCGTGGTCGGCCACCGGGTGGGCCAGGCTCTGCTCCGCCGCGGCGACCCCGCAGGCAGCGCTGTAGTCGAACGTGCCGTAGTGCAGGGCAACGCATCTCGCTCCGGCGGCACCGATCATGGCGGCCACTGTGGCGTCGCCGTCGGCGCCCAGGATGGCTTGGGTGGTCTCGACCTGGATCTCGAACCTCAGCGCGCCGGCGGGCAGGGCGTGCACCCGCTCCAGTTCCTCACAGGTCTTGACCATCGCCGTGACCTGGTCGACCGAGGTGACCTTGGGCAGGGTCACCAGGAAGCCTTCGGGCAGCGGACCGGCGGCCAGCATTCCGGTGACGACCAGATCAAGGGTGCGCAGTCCGCGGCGGCGGGTGGGCCGCTCCAACGACTTGAACCGGATCCCGGCCAGCAACGGCCCATTCGGGTCGGCCAACAGCGTAGGCAGCAGGGCCGCGACACGGCTGGCGTCGCGGTCCTCCTCGTCGTCGAGCCGGTTGCCGTAGCCGTCCTCGAAGTCCAGGCGTAGGTCCTCGATCGGTTCGGCGTCCAGCTTGGCCCGCACCTGGCCCAGCACCGCTTCATCCACCGCCGGCAGGCCCAATGCGGCCGCGGCCACGGGGTCGGGGGCGGCGACGGCCAGCACCTCGCGGGCGCCGGCCGCCCACCGGGCGATCAGCCCGGAATCCGCCAGGTCGGCGTTGACGTAGACCGTGTGCAGCGGCTGGCGGGTTCCGGGGTCACCGGGGTAGCGGTCCGCCAGCAGGGCATCGGCGTCGGCCAGGTCGTGATCCAACTCGTCCAGGAATCCGGAGCTCAGGCTCGGCGGAGCGTAGGTCGGGGATGTCCCGTCGGCGCTCATCGTCGGCCTCATCTCTTTCGCATAGTGGAAGTGCAAGTTCACGATGTAGAAAAACTACCCAATGACGTCGGCCTGCGTCAAGGTGCTCGACGTCAGTTGCGGGATATATCTGCAGGTCGCGGGTGGTGGCCCGGTACGCCGGCGGGCTCCGTCTCGTCCCGGCGGCCGGCGAACCGCCGGTGCGGGTCGGCCCCGAACTCCAGCGCAGCGGGGGTGAGAATCTCGTCCGCGCGGTCGATCTCGGGGCCGATCACCGTCACGACCATCAATGGCTGCCCGCCTTCGGGTCGCCGGGCAGGCGACCGCCGGGCTGATCCTCCGGAGTCACGCCGATGGCCGGGGATTCGGCGAAGATCGGCGCCGAATCATCCTTTCGGCCGATGACGTTGAACAGGATGTTCAGGGACACCGCGGTCACGGCCGATGCGCTGATCCCGGAGTCGAAGATGGTCTGGAACCAGTCCGGGAACGAGTGGTAGAACTCCGGCACCGCGATCGGCACCAGGCCGGCGGCGATGGCCAGCGCGACGATCACCAGGTTGGAGTTGCCGTCGTAACGGACCGCGGCCAGGCTGCGGATGCCGCTGGCCGCCACCGTGCCGAATAGGGCCAGGCCGGCACCGCCGAGCACCGGCAGCGGTAGCGCGGCCACGACCGCGCCGACCTTCGGGAACAGGCCGAGCACCAACAGGATCACGCCGCTGACCGCGACCACGAACCGGCTGCGGATGCCGGTCAGCGCGACCAGTCCGACGTTCTGCGCGAACGCGCTGACCGGGAACCCGTTGAGCAGGCCGCCGGACACCGCGGTGGACAGGCAGTCGGCCCGCAGGCCGTTGGCGACGGTCTTGCGGTCGGCCGCCCGGCCGACGACCACACCGATCGCCAGCAGGTCGGCGGTGGTCTCGGTCATGATCACCAGCATCACGATGATCATCGAGATGATCGCCGCCACCTGGAAGGTCGGTGAGCCGAAGTGGAACGGGGTGGAGACGGCGAACGCCTCCGCCTGGCCCACCTTGGAGAAGTCGAGCTTGCCCATCAGCCCGGCGACGACGGCGCCGGCGACCAGGCCGACGATGATCGCGATCCGGGAGAAGAAGCCGGGCAGGAACCGGTAGATCACCAGGATGATGCCAAGGGTGATCGCGGCCAGGGCAACGTTGGAGATCGAGCCGAAGTCGGCCGATCCGGCGCCGCCGCCGGCCCACCGCATGGCCACCGGCAGCAGGGAGATGCCGATGACGGTGATCACCGATCCGGTGACGACCGGCGGGAAGAAGTGCAGCAGCCGGGCAAACACCCCGGACAGCAGGAACCCGGCCAGGCCGGCGATCAGCACGGAGCCGAAGATGGCTCGCAGTCCGTCCACCCCGCCGCCGGCGGAGGCGCCCACCGCGATCATGGAGGCGACCGCCGCGAATGAGGTGCCTTGGACGATCGGCAGTTTCGCCCCGATCCACTTCACGCCCAGGGTCTGCAGCAGGGTGGCCAGGCCGGACACCAGCAGGGTGGCGGCCAGCAGGTAGGACAGGTCGGCGAACGACAGGCCGAGCGCGCTGCCGACGATGAACGGCACCGCGACCACGCCCGCGTACATGCTCATCACGTGTTGCAGGCCGTACAGGACCATCGGTCCGGGCTTGAGCACCTCGTCGACGGGATGGGTCCCGTCGGGCAGCAGCGCCACGCCCTGCTGCCCCTCGAATTCTTCGGTGGAAGCCATGGTCGATTACCAGCCCTGGCCCGGATCGAACGCCTGGTTGCCGGGGGCAGCATCCTTGTGGGCGTCGTTGTGGATGGTGCCCTCGATGAAGCCGTAGGGCCGGTCGGCGGCGTGGAACACCTCGTTCGGGTTCTCCAGGCCGTAGGCGCTCAGGTCGAGGACGAAGTGGTGCTTGTTCGGCAGCGAGAAGCGGACCTCGCCGATCTCCGGCTGCTCGGCGATCATCGCCTCGCCCATCGCGAACATGGTCTGCTGCAGGGCGAGGCTGTGGTGGCCGGCGAACACACTGCTCATGGTCGACACGGCCGAGTCGAAGGACTTGCACCAGTCGGAATCGGTGTCGGTATGCCACCACTGCCCGGTCACCGAGGTCGCCATCACCCGGTCGTTGGTCGGCTTGAGGGTAGTGTAGCGGTCCTGCAGGAAGCCCCAGAACTCCGAGTCGGTGGTCTTGAGCACCGTGTAGTCCTTGACCCCCGACACCACCCAGAGATTGGTGCCGTCGTAGGTGACGGTGGCGGTGCGCACGTAGCCGCCATCCCGGGCGAAGGCGTGCGGGTGCGGCGTGCCGTCGTGCGACAGTCGCTTCCACGGATACATCTCGAGCTTGATACGGGCCCGGGACACCGGCGCGGTGTCGTCCACGAAATGCTTGGCCAGCGCGATGCCGAACGACTCCGGCTGGCGGGCGGCCTCGCCGTACTCCTTTGCGAACGCGTTCACCGTGTTCTTGGTGGCGTCGGTGGTCAGGCAGTTGGCGTTGTCGCCGGTGCGGTGGATGTCCTCGAAGTCCCCGGACAGGGCGACACTGACGTTGTAGTCGGCGATCTCGTGCGGATCGGAGTCCCGGTAGACGCGGACGACGCGGGTCTCCGCCTTGCCGTACTGGTTGTGGCCGAGCGTGACACTCATGGAACCTAGCTCCCTCGGTAGGTCGAAA
>DATDBV010000099.1:0-16628 GCA_036524715.1 Nakamurella sp.
GCCGGTGTCTGCCGGGCGTGATCGGGCAGTCTCGGTGACATCGGGTTGACGGGCCGGATGTCGCAGCGCGCGGATCGGGTGACCTGACCCCGCGGGCGAGCCTGATCCGCGCTACCGTCCGGGGCGGTGCGGGACAGCCGGGCTGGCTACCCCGCCCAGCAATGGTAGGCAGTCGCGCGTTGATCATCGCCCCAGCGCTCGACACTCGCCGGTAGGACGTAGGGCAAACCGCAAGTACCCGGCCGTGGGTCAGGTTCGCTCAGCTGGGGTCCGGCGGATTCCGTGCAGCGACGGTGGGTGGTCGCGATCTCGGAAGATCTAGCGCGATCGGCGGTACCGCTTTGACGGAAGAATTGGCCCGACCGACGTTCGCCACTGTGCGTCGGCGCTCGAATCGCCCACCATGACACGCTTGGGGCGAAATCGCGTTGACGCCGGTCCGGGGCTCGGGCACGGTTGGGCCTTCGCAGGGGGGCAAGCGTCGATCGGCCGAAACCGGTTGCTGCGGAATGTGTGACGGCCGGGGACGACTCAGGTCGCCGCTCCGCAGCCCTCCCGCTCAGCGCTTCGGGCAGGGGGTCGGTCGGTGGGACAGCCACGGGCACCGCCGCCTCGCGCATCCGGCACGAGTACTGCGCGCGATGCCGCCTTCACCCACGAAACGATTCTCAGTCGCGATTACCCATTGCCCTCCAACCGTCCATCCGAACAAGGAACGTGCACATGCGCCTGAACAGATCCCTCCTCAGCTCGATCGTCACCACGGCCGTGGCCGTGACACTCGCCGTCTCACTCGCCGGACCGGCCGGCGCCAAGCCCGGCAACGACCCCAAACCGGACCCCGGTGCACGCGATACCAGCGCGCAGCTGGTCGCGGCCGACGCCGCCTTCCAGGCGTCCCAGGGGTCGGCAGCGCTGAACCGGGCGTCCTCGAAGGTTCAGGCACGGATCCAGAGCTTCGTCCGGACACACGGAACCACGCACACTTTCGGCTCCTACGCCGACCCGGCCACCGGCAGGATCGTCATCGAGACCGACGCACCGTCGGAGGTGATCGATTCGCTGATCGCCGATGCCGGCGCTGCTGTCGACGTACGCCGGCAGTCGGTCTCCGACTCCTTCAGCCGCCGGGACGACGTCGCGCCATTCTGGGGTGGCGCGGGCATCGTCCTGACGACAGGGGTGCCGCAGTGCTCGTCGGGCTACACGGTGAAGAACTCCGCCGGCACCCGGTTCATGGTCACGGCCGGCCACTGCTTCAGCAACGGCCAGACCGTCCGCACCGAAATCGGTGGCCGGGTGGTCGGCACCGTCAGCGGTAACGGCCTGCCATCGCAGGACATGGAACTGATCGGCGGGCAATCGTACGCGCCCTCCATCTACATCGGCGGGGTCAACAGCACGACCGGCGCGCACGTGGGGTCGGCGGCCGATCCGGTCGTCAATTTCAACAACTACTGCCACAGCGGACGCACCACCGGCGAGAACTGCGGACACACCGTGACCAGCGTCAACGCACAGGTGTGCACGTCCAGCGGCTGCAAGTCGCCGGTCATCGCCTTCACCGGCGGTGTCCTGCCGCAGGGCGGCGATTCGGGTTCACCGTTCTACGCCAACAGCACCAGCGGCAGCGACAAGCACATTCGCGGGCACATCATCGCGGTCGGCGGAGGAACCGCGTACGCGGAGAAGTGGAGCCGGGTCGCGGCCCGGTTCGGGGTCACGATCGTCACCTGATTCCCTCTGATTTCCCCGAACGCCGCAGTGAACCCACCTGTCGGGGTCGGGAGTCGAGTCGATCGGCTCCCGACCTTGCTGTCCCCGGCCGATGGTCGGTGTCACGCCACCTCGATCGGCCACGGTCCGCCGGTGACAACGACTGTCGCACCGTCGTCCTGGGTGATCACGATCACCGCGAACGCGTCGTAACGACCGGGCGAGAGAGTCCCGGACACGGCGTCGGTGGCGCAGGGACGGATGCTGCCGCGCGCGGGGAGTTCGAGGGCGGCGTCGGGGGCGATGCGCACCGGCTGCCCGATCAGATCCTTCGGCGGCGCGGTCGCCACCACCTCCCCGGATCGCCCGAGGTACACGTCGGCCTCCGGCGACGCCACCCCGGACACGATCGGCCCGGTGCTGGCGAGTGTGACGGCTCCGAGGAACGTGCCGTCACCGCCGCCGCTGACCCGATCCGGGAATTCCCCGCTGACCGTCAGGCCGGTCGCCGACGTCATGCCATCCACCCGGTCTCCGCAGGAAAGGTACGTGACCGCAGGCTGTGTCACCGGATTGCTCCCCTCCTCGAAACTCGATCCGGTCGCCCCGCTCGAAGCCGTCCCGCTCGAGGTCGGCGCCAGATCCTCCGGTTGCGGCGAGGCCGCTTCCGTCCCGGTGCTTCCGGCCACCGCGCATCCCGTGGCGAGCGCAATCACCAGCACGCCCAGCCCGATCGACAGGACCTTTCGACTGATCCGCATCAGAATCCCCCTTGACCAACCCTATCCGGCTCGATGGAAGACGGCCGAACTCGGTTCCCGGGTTGCATCATCCGTAGCGGACCACAGTGTTGTCGGTACGGACCCTTCGACCCCCTGGTTGGGCCGCGGCCCCGGCCACCGGCAGGAAGGAACCGGGGACGATGTCCAGATCGCCGTCGGTGTACTCGGATGTCGTGGACGTCGTTGGTGTGCGGACCGGGCAGGTCGACGGTGCCCGTCCCGAGATGGCTCGGCGCCCAGATCAGCTCCTCGGGGTACCCGGCGGCGAGCAACCTCCGCCACCCCTTGAGTCGAGAACCCCAGGCCCACCCGGGTTTCGGCGAACCGCTGGGAGCAGGGTGGCAGACGACACCGTCGGCGGCGCCATGACCAGCAGATGACCACATCAAGACCGGAGTTGACGGGTCGCACCATGCAGACATGGAGAAGCTGATCAGGAAAAGCGTTGGCTCACACGTCAGCCGTTACCCGGCGGCCCGTCAGTTGGTGGCTGGTGTACTGGCTTTCGGCACGTCGCCCAGCAATCGTGGTCGCCGATACGGTCGGGGATCGGCTTGGGCACGCGCGGGGGATCGCTCACCGGTCAGCTCCGCGAGGTGGTGTCGAACCGGTGCAGGGCGAACCGATTGCCGGCACGCCGCCAGAGCAAGGGGCTGGTGCGGATCAAATGTCGACCGAGCGGACCGCCGAACCCGGCCAAACGCAGGGCGAGACGCAGTTCCTGACCGGTTCGTACCCGGTCCGTATCCAGCCCGAAACTGCACAGCAACACCAGGTCCGCGGACGGAAATGGATTTGCTGCAAGGTGTTCGAGCGGCTCGACTCGCCGCCATGGAACCTGTCGCCGCCGTTGGCGATTCACCCTCATTCTCAGTCTCCCCCTGAACCGACGTCCGCCCTTCCGATGACGCGGTCGTCGTCGCCAAGGCCCCCGCGCAGCCGCTACATCGAGCCAACCGCGTGCCTTCTCTGGAATCCCCCCGACACCTCTGGTCGCGACAGCGTCCCTCACCCTACTGTGCCCCGTTTGTCCGGTCGACGGGTTTGAACCTCGCTGGTCGCGACCTCGGCAGCGCCTCACCCCGGCCCCATTTCGGGCAGCGGCGACACCGCCACTTTGCCACGGCGCGGGCCAACCGCGCCCGGCTCAGCCGTGTCCGAGTGGCAGCTGCGGATTGCCGGCGGCGCCGACTTCCTTCCCAGCCGGGTCGAGCATGAGCTCGGCCATCCGGACCCGCCGAGGCGCCGGCGACGGCGCCGGGATCGTCGCGCTGAAACGGCTTGCCGACGCCCTCGCCGACGGTGACCCTGCACGCAGTGAGCCACCGCATTGCCGGCAACCCGTTCGAGATCAGCGGCGCCGCGCGTGCATGGCCGCGCACGGCAGCGCCGCCGAGGCAGCGGTTCCGGTGGGGTCGCAAGGCGGGCCGGCTGAATTGCCGGGGAGGGCATGCGTCGATGCGATGGTCGCGGGAGCTTGACCCGCGCGGTCGTGTCATCCAGGCCCGACCGGCCGCGGTCAACCGCCGGCAGGAACTTGCTCCACCGCAAGGTTCAGGGCAGGAAGGGTGGGTGGTCCGGGGCGGTCAGCCGCCGCCCCCACGAGCAGGTCGCCCCGGCCCCGCGATCAGCGTGCCCAGGGGGGATCGATCCGGGTGCGGTGGCCACGCCGAGCCGCTGTCGGCGTCGCACCGCGACATCCTGGTCCAAACCGGCGAGCGAGCCCGGGGTCCGCGGCTACCTTCATTACCTCGGTCTACCGGACCCGTCCCCGCTCTCATCCGACAACGACACCCAGGCACCTCCCAGGTGTCCACCATTCGGTCGCGCTCCTGCGGGACCGACGCGAATGATCGGTGAACAGGTGGCCCCGGTGGCCGGTGCGACGTGCCCCACACCTCGAACCCATTGGGAGCTGTGCGACCCGGGCTCAGGCGGGTGGGGCGGCCAGCGCGGTGCGGGCGGCGCGTTCGACGAACACGGGCACGAAATCGCGGATCGGTCGGCCTTCGAACAGCCGGTGGGCATCGGTGACCGCGGCGCGGATCCGGTCGTGGTCGGTATCGGGGAACCTGTCCTGTAGGCGCTGGATCACCTCATCGATCTCCCGTGCTTCGTGGGCTGCCCGGTCCGGCTGCTGCTGCATGACCGGAATGGTCCCCTGTCGACGGGACGGCATCAACATCCTCCCCGGGTGGTCGCCACCCGGGGATTTGTTGGGGGCGGGTGGCGGGCTTGCCGACGCGGAAGTGGGGATCGGGCGGATGACCGTTCCAAGGGCGGGACGGCATGACCCAGAGGGCGGATGGCCGGGATGTCTGGGCTGCCGGACGTGTCCGAGGTGGCGTTCCGGTGGTGCTGCGCATCCGCGCGCTCGAGTCGGGGTCGGGTGCTGGACGAATCTTCCTCGGTCGACTGGTTCCGGCGCATGCGGACATGGGTACCCGGCCATCTCGTGGTACAGAAAGCGGCCGCACGCGACGCTCGACTACCGTGACCCGGGTGACCGCCGCGGACGCGGCCGCGTCCGCGGCCGATCGACCCAGCGGCATCGTCATGCCCATCGGTGGGGCCGAGGACAAGGTCGGCCGGATGACCGTGCTGCGCGAGGTGGTGCGCATCGCCGGTGGCGCCGCCGCCCGGATCGTGGTGATCTCCACGGCATCCTCGCTCGGTGACGAGATCACCCACGCCTATCTGCAGATCTTCAGCTCGCTCGGGGTCACCGAGGTGGTCGGCATTCGGCCGGAGAGCCGGGCGCAGGCCGCCACGCCGGACCTTGTCGACGCGGTGGACGCGTGCACGGCGGTATTCATGACGGGCGGCAACCAGATCAAGCTGTCCGCGATCGTGGTCGGCACTCCGCTGGGTGAGGCGATCCGGGCGGCGCACCGCCGCGGTGCCCTGGTCGCGGGCACCTCGGCCGGGGCCAGCATCCTGTCCACCCACATGGTGTCCCTGGGCAGCGGTGGGGCCACCCCGAAGTTCCGGATGAGCCAAGTGTCCGAGGGGCTCGGGCTGTTGCCGCAGGCGATCGTCGACCAGCATTTCACGCAGCGCAATCGGTTCGGTCGACTGCTGTCACTGGTGGCGGGGAACCCGGCTCAGCTGGGCATCGGCGTGGACGAGGACACCGCCGCGATCATCCGGCCGGACGGGCGGCTGGAGGTCAAGGGCCGTGGGGTGGTCACCGTGATGGACGGGTCCGCCGCGCTGACCACCGCCTACACAGCCACCGGCACCCAGCCGCTGATGATCTCCGACGTGCGCCTGCACTCCCTGCCCCGCGGGGTGGTGTTCGACCTGCACGAACGCCGGTTGGTGTCGGCGCCGGGCCTGCCGGACGTCAGCGGTGCCCCGGCGATCGCCCGTCCGAACGACGTGCCATCGGGCACGAGGCCGGACAGCCGGCGGATCGCCGTCGAGGGCGCCCACGAAACGACCGCCGAGCTGCGGCGGCGAGCGGCCTCGTCGTGAGTTCGGGAGGGGAACCATGAAGTTCGTCGGCATGCGGGACGGCCGCGCGGTGACGGTGGCGCGGTTGTTCGAGGACGGGAGCGTGGCCCCGGTGGCCGAGGTCGGCGACTTCTACGCCGACCTGGACGCGGCGCTGGCCGCGGCCGCCGCGTTGACCGCCGGCGATCGGGCCCGCGCGGGGATCGTCGAGGCGGCGGCCGTGCCCGCTTCGGCCCGGGTGCTCTGCGTCGGCCTGAACTACCGGCTGCACGCCGATGAGTCCGGTCTCGACGTGCCGAACCACCCCGCCATTTTCGGCCGGTGGACCGCGTCGCTGGTGCCGACCGGGACGCCGGCGCCGGTCCCGCCGGGGGAACCGGGCTGGGACTGGGAGGTCGAGCTGGCCGCCGTGGTCGGCAGGCCGCTTCGAGGAGTCGACGCGCAGACCGCCTTGGCCGGGGTCTTCGGCTACGCCGCCTTCAACGACCTGTCGGCCCGGACCCACCAGCTGCATTCGCGGCTGTGGACGGTCGGCAAGAACGCCGACGCCAGCGGCCCGATCTCCGAGATCGTCACCGCCGACGAGACCGGCGACCCGGGCGACGGATGGCGGCTGACCACCGTCGTCAACGGCGAGACGATGCAGGACGGCAACACCACCGACATGGTGTTTTCCGTCGGTGAGTTGCTGGCCTACGTGTCCGAGGTGATGACCCTGCAGCCCGGTGACGTCATCGCCACCGGCACTCCGGACGGGGTCGGGTTCAAGCGCACCCCGCCGCGGTACCTGGTGCAGGGGGACTCGGTGACCGTGGCGGTCGAGGGTGTCGGCTCGGTGACGACGCCGATCGTCTGAGCTGACCGGCCCTTCGGGCGCCGCACGCGCCGAGTGCCGTCAGCCAGCCTCTCGTGCGCTCCCAGGGGCGGCCTTCACATTGGCACGGCGTCGGTTGTCCACGCGACGCCACAGTTCGCCGCCGCGCAGCCCACGGAGGTCGGGCACGAGGCGCGAACCCCGATGGCTGCGAACCAGGTGACCTGCCGGTCCAAAGTTGAGCGCAACGGCCGCATTCCCCCGCTTGCCGGACGAGGTTCAACTTGCCGATGACCCCGTCACCGACCTTGGCCCGGAACGCGGAGTCGTTGGACATCGCCGCGAGATCGTCGTGGTACGGCTTCGGTTAGCGGGTGACCGAATGTGCGCATGCCGCCGGCGGCGGCATGATCGGCGGCTGAACTGGGCTGAACGGTCCCGGGGCTGACGGGTGGCAGCAGGTCGGCAAGCCTCCGGAGGAGCAGCCGGGATCCGCCGGATGTCAGGGCGACCTGTCAGACTGTTCTTGCCAGATGCCGAGGATCGAGGAGGTGGTCGCCGGTGTCTTCGTCGTTCCCCGTCGATCTGACGTCCGTTCTGTCCGGCGCCTCGGTGGGCCAACTCCGCTACTGGCGCCGGAAGGACCGGCTGCTCCTGGTGCCGGAGATCTCCGCGAATCCGGCGCTGTACTCCTTCCGCGATCTGCTGGCCCTGCGGACCGTCGTCCGGCTGCGCCGGACGCACTCGCTGCAAGCGATCCGAACGGCGTTCAGCAACCTGCGAGAGTTCGACCTCACCGAGCACCCTTCGCAGTACCACCTGGTCGCTCACGGGAAGTCGATCGTCCTCATCCAGGAGGGCAAGGAGGCGATGGACCTGGTGAAATCTCCGGGCTCCTACCTGCTGGCCACCATGGACGACATCTTCGCGCAGTTCGAAACCAGGAACGGACGCCGCGTCGTCGACTTTCTGGCCCCACGCCCGCATCTTGCGGTGCGCGAGACGCGGCTTGGCGGATGGCCGACGGCGGAGAACAGCCGCGTTGCTTACGATTCCATTGCCGCGCTGATGGCCACCGGCGAGGTCTCGGCCGCGGACGTGCCCCACTACTACCCGTCGGTGACTCCCGAAGCCGCGACGGACGCGGCCAGCTTCGCTGCGGAAGTGGCTGCCGTCAACAAGGCCGCGTGAGTGCGCTTCTTCATTGACGAGCAATCCAACCCGGCGCTTGAGGTATTGCTGAACCACATCTTTCGACACCACGAATTCCGCACGTTCCAGCAGGAGAAGCTGGCCGGCACGGAGGATCGCGACCTGTTCACGATTCTGGCCGCGAGAGGCTTCGATGTGATCGTCACCGATGACCGCGGTCAGCTCCAGTCCCGGGGCGACCGAACCGAACGCGAGCGGTTGCGCGCAGCTCCGCTTCATTGGGTCGGGTACAAGCGTCCGAACGTCGGTGGGCCGGCCGGCCTGGCCGTCGCGGCCGGTGGGCTGCTGTCGGGATTCCCTGCCGTGCTGGATGCCTTGGCGGCAGCGACGGTGCCGACCGCCATCACTGTTCGGGGTTCGCTGCGGTTGCCGGCGCAGCTGATCAAGGTTGACGCACTCTGATCGGCGAGGCGGGCATGTCGCCCGTGATCACGCTGAGCAGCGTAGTCATGCCCCTCGCACCGCACGCCCGGCCGACGAAGGGTCGAGCGGTGATTGGGGCAGCGTCCCGGTCGAGGCACCGGATCGGTGCCGGTCCCGCCTCACCCGATTCGTAGTGCGAAACACATAACAGATCGGTTATGTTAGGCCTGTGATGGGCGGGGATCTGATCCGGGAGGCGCGCCGTCGCGCCGGCCTCACCCAGGCCGAGTTGGCGGCGCGGGCCGGGACCACGCAATCCGGAATCGCGCGATGGGAATCGGGCCGGACGTCACCGAGTCTGGACGACGTTCGGCGCCTGATTCGCCTGTGTGGCCTTGACCTGGAAGTGGCGATCGTGCCGTATGACGGTAGCGACATGGCTCAGGCGGAGCGGCTGCTGACCCTGACGCCGCAGGAACGGCTCGAACGCCATCAGCGGCTTGTCCGGCAGCTGTCCAGGTTCCGAAAGGCCGGGCGTGGAGCCTGAACTCGACCTTGCCGCGCTGCTACAGGTACTCGACCGTCATCACGTCGTCTACGTGATGATCGGCGGCCTCGCTGCCGTCACCCATGGGTCGCCCTTTCCGACCGCGGATCTGGACATCACGCCGGAATCGGAATCGACGAATCTCGTCCGACTGTCGGCCGCGTTGACCGATCTCGACGCGAGGATCCGGGCCGAGGGCGTACCCGACGGGCTTCCCTTCGCACACGACGCCGAATCTCTGGCCGCGGTGCAGGTCTGGAATCTGACCACGAGGAACGGCGACCTCGACATCAGCTTCGTCCCTTCCGGCACCGGCGGCTTCGGTGATCTGAATGACTCGGCCGAGCCCGTCGAGTTCGGCGGCGTGGTGGTCCGCGTGGCTTCGCTCGCCGACGTCATCCGCTCCAAACAGGCCGCCAACCGGCCCAAGGACCAGCGGGTCCTGCCAACCCTGCGCGAAATCTTGGCCCGGCGCACCCAGGGCTGATCGAGGGAGGGATTTCGGCCCCTCCGATCGCCTGGCAAGGACGCAAACTCCTCCCTCGATTCGTCGGCCGGTCGGTCAGCGCTCGTGCTCACCCTCCCGCCGCAGGATCTGCGCGACCACCCGCATCAGCATCACCGACGAGAGCACCAGACCGATGTAGCCGACCGCGGTCAGTGCGCTCGTCTCCCGGTCCGACTCCGACACCGCCACCCCGACCAGCATCAGCGCCGACGTCAGCAGCCCGACCGCGGCGACCACGGCGAACAGCACCTGGTCGATCCAACCGGTCACGTGCTGCCGGCTCTGGCCGGTGAACGCCTCGACGTGCAGCCGCACCCGCCCGGCCCGCAGCTGCAGCGCGATGTCCTCGGTCAGCCCGGGCAGGGCGCGGAAAGAGGGCAGGTTGCGCAGCAGCTCCTTCTGCGCGATCTCCCGCGGCTCGGCCGTCTGTGCGTTCACCGTCGCGCCGAGCTGGGTGGACGCGGCCACCGCCAGATCCATCCGCGGGTCGATCACCCGTCGCGTGCCCTCCAGGGTGAGCAGGGCACGGGCCAGCAGGGTCAGGGTGGACGGCACCGGCAGCTCATGCGTGCGCATCACCCCGATGGTCTGCTGCAGGCTGCGTGGGTCGAACCCACCGGCGTGCATCTGTTCGGACAGCAGCAGGCTGAGCTCCGACTCGAGGGCCTGGCTGTCCATGGATTCGCCGGCCGACCCGGACATCGACCGCAGGCCGCGGGCGATCAGGGCCGGCATGAGCGAGGCTTGCCGAGCGAATCATCAGCACAGTGCCGACGCCGAGCAGGCCGACCGAGCCTGCGAGGTGTCCGGCGAACGGCGCCGGCTGATGGGTGGCCAGGCCCCCACCATCAGCTGCAGGGACTCCATCGTCACCGGGTCGATCAGCCCGACCGCGCCGAAGTCGATCAGCCAGAGCGTGCCTTCGCCGTCGATCAGGATGTTGCCCGGGTGCGGGTCGGCGTGGAACACACCCGACACCATCACCCGTGACAGGAAGGCGGCCAGCAGCCGGTCGGCCAGCACCGGGCGGGCCACCCCGCACCGGTCGACGGCCTCGGTGTCGGCGACCGAGACCCCGGTCACCCGGTCGATCACCAGCACTCCTTCGGTGCTCAGCGCGGACACGATCGGCGGGATCCGAACACCTGCGGTCGGCACCGATCCGAGCGCCTTGGCGTTGGCCGCCTCGTGCACGTAGTTCAGTTCCTGCTCGACCGAGCGGATGAGTTCGTCGGCGATGGACTGCACATCCAGCGAACGGGCCGCCTCGGACCGGCGGCTGAGTTGCCGGGTCGCCCAGCGCAGCACCGCCGAGTCCCGGGCCACCCCGACCTCGACCTCGGGTCGGCGCACCTTGACCACCACCGGCCGGCCGTCGGGCAGCACCGCGGTGTGGGTCTGCCCGATGGATGCCGCGGCCAGCGGCTCGTCGTCGAACTCGGCGAACACCTCGGACACCGGCCGGTCCAACTCGGCCACCACGGCCGCGCGGATCTGCCCGATCGGCACCTTCTTGACGTTGGACTGCAGGTCGCTGAGCTCGACGATGACGGCGGGTGGGATCAGATCCGAGCGGGTGGACGCGATCTGGCCGAACTTGACGAAGACCCCGCCGCAGTCCTCCAGGAAGCCGCGGATCCGTCGACCGCCGTCCGGACTGGTCAACGCGGACTTGGACACCAGTCGGCGACCGACCAGGCCGTGCCGTCGGGCGATCCGGGTGACCTCGAAGAGCCGTCCGCCGACGGTGGAGAAGGCCCGGATCCGGGTGCGCAGGGAGGTCCGGCGTCCTCGCCGGCGGGGCCGGAGCACCGCCTCCAGGGTGACCGACAGCACCATGGTGGCCAGCAGAGCGAAGCCGAAGGTGGCCAGCAGCAGAGCGGCCTCGCCGTCCTCGGTGGGGTTGCCGCCGAGCACGATGGTGGCCAGCACCAGGCCGATGAACGAGCCGACGATCCCCGCCGCGGTCGCCCGCAGGAAGCCGCGGTGGATGCCCAGGATCCGGCCCGACACGAAGCCAACACCCAGGACGAAGACGATCACCATCAGGTACTGCCAGAATGTCAGGTCGATCTCGATGGACATCCGGTCAGCTTGACCGGTGTCAGGCGGCGAATCCGAAGAGCCGCGCCGGTGTGCTCCACAGGATCTGCTCGCGCACCACCGGATCCGGCAGTAGCCGCTCGGTCAGCGTCAGGACGGTCGCGTAGTCGATGCGCTCGGGCGCGCGCAGGAACGGCCAGTCCGAGCCCCACAGGCAACGATCCGGGGTGAACGCCTCCACGAGGGCCTGCACGAACGGCCAGGAATCCGACCACGGGTAGCGCTGCGCCGAGCACTTGACCAGGCCGGACAGCTTCACCCAGTACCGGCCGGTGCGGCCGGCGGCCAGCAGGGCGGCGAACCCGGGCTGGTCCAGGCCCTTGGCGGGGTCTGGGCGGCCACAATGGTCGATCGGCACGTTGACGCCGGACGCATCCAGCAGGGGGGCCAGCTCGACCAGTTGGTCGTGCTGCACCTGGACGTCGGCGAACATGCCCAGCTCTTTCAGGTGTCGCAGGAGCGGGGCGGTGCCGGCGAAGTGCTCGACGCCGAGCAGCGCCGCCTGCATGGTCGTGCCGACCACCCCGGCGTCGCGCAGCCGTTCGAGGTCGGGCCGGGCGATGTCGTTGTCGACCACCGCGACCCCCCGGAACCGGCCCGCGCCCCGGTCGAGAAGATCGAGCAGGCAGCGATTGTCGGTGTCGTATCCGGAGTTGGGGCCGACGATGACGGCGTTCCTGATGGCGAAGGCGTCGAAGAGGTCGACCAGCTGCTCAGCCGAACCCTGCTCGTTCTCGACCGGGTGGTACCAGGCTTGCTCGTGGTACGGGAATCGGTGCGGGTCGAGCAGGTGCAGGTGGCAGTCGATCTTGGGTTCGGTGAGGACGGACACGGCGGACAGTATCGGGCCTTCGGCACGGTGGCGGGCCTTCCTTCTGCCCAGCGGGGCCCGAGGTCCGGCTACCCTCCCGTTGTGTGGCTTGCCTACGTTGACGAGAGCGGGAACACCGGGCGCCGGTTGGATGACCCGGACCAGCCGATCCACTGGCTCGCCGCGGTCCTGGTCCCTGAGGAGCAGGTTCTTCCACTGGCCCATGCCGTCGAGGCTCTGCTCAGTGTGAGCAGGTCTGATGCCAAATTGCCTGAGCTGCACGGGGCAGACCTGTTCGGGGGAAAGAACGACTGGCAGGGGGTCAAACCGGCCGAACGGGCGCGGATCTACGACTCAGCGCTCGCGCTCCTGGCCAAGCATGACTGTGTCATCGCGCATTCGTCGATCGACAAGACCAAGCTGTCCGACAGCATCGCAGGTCGAACCACCCCGCATCTGCTCGCGCTGCAGTTTCCTGGTCGAGAAGCTGGATGCCTTCCTCCGCTCACAGGCGGACCCGATGCGGCAGCGCGCACTCCTGGTAGCCGATGAGACCAACGAACACGAAGCCTTTGCGATCGGCATGGTCGCGGGGATGCAGGCCACCGGCGCGGGGATCGTCCCCGGGCGCATCATCAATCAGGTCATCGACACGGTCCACTTTGTCCGCTCCGACGTGAACCGCGGAGTGCAACTCGCGGACCTTGTCGCCTACGCACTGAACCGAGTATCGAAGCCGACCGGAGCGGGAGTTCCCGTTCGTCGCGGAGATGCGGCGTTGATCGAGATGTGCAGGAACCATGTTTGGCCCTTGGTGCGGACCTACCGACAACGTTGGCCCTCGTAAGCACCCAAAAGCCCGCCCTCAGGCGAGGACGGGCTGGTCAGACCGATGAGCCTCGGTGACCCAAAGCTGCGCACGGCCTGTCCTGAGTATAGCCAGTTCCCGGCCCAAGATGTTCCCGGGGCCGTCGGGTCCGATCCTGGCGCCGGTATCGAGACTGCTTCGGTTTGGCCTTTGCGCCCCGGTTCCGGCCCGCTCGGTCATGCTCGGCGACCGGCCACTTGCCGCGACAGAACGCCGCTGGTCGCGTTCACCGTCGACGGGTGGAACCTGTTCAAGTTGGCCGAAGGCTGAACGCGTTGGGTGTCGAATCCCGTGCCGGCTGCCACTGCGTCACGCTGGCCCACCACGACCTGGGTCTGGACCCGCCGGCCAGTTGCCGGCTGAGTTTCTAACTGTACAACGCAGTCGAGGAGGTGGACCGGGCGGTCAATGCGGTCCGGCGGGTGGCGGCCGAAACATCTCGAACGGCGGGCGGCCTGACATCGACTTCCCCAGGCCGGCATCGCCGGGAAGCCGCCTGGCCCGTCCGGCACCCGGCAGCCACCGGCGCCGCCTGCGAGAATGCTCGGCAACCAGGTCGGCGCCCGACCACCCGGCTTCTTCGTCGTCGAGCGGTCCCCGCGCCGTCCTACTGTGTTCGATGGCGGCCTCGCAAGCTCGGCCGACCTCAGTTCGGCGGAAGGGGCTGCGATGGCCGGGTCGGCAGCGGAGCAGAAGTATGTGCCGGGCAACGGCGATCCGGACATCACGATCCGGGAGTCCCGGGTGTACCGAGGGCCGAACTTCTGGTCGTACGAGCAGGCCGTGCACCTGGTGGTGGACATCGGCCGGCTGGAGCAGCGGCCGACCGACACCCTGCCCGGGTTCACCGAGACCCTGGTGGACCTGCTGCCGGGGCTGAAGGACCACCAGTGTTCCCGCGGCCGTGACGGCGGTTTCGTCGAGCGGCTGGTTGAGGGCACCTGGGCCGGACACGTCGTCGAGCACGTCGCCCTGGAAATGCAGCGCACCGCCGGCCACGAGATCACCCGCGGCAAGACCCGCTCCACCGGCGAGGACGGCGTCTACAACGTCATCTACGGCTACCTGGACGACACCGTCGGCACCCTGGCCGGGCGCCTCGCGGTGCGGCTGATCAACCATCTCATCCCGGACAACGACCTGACCGGCGACGATTTCGACTTCGCCGCCGAACACGACACCTTCCTGCGAACCTGCCAGCGGGTCGCGTTCGGACCCTCCACCCAGGCCATCCTGGACGAGGCGATCACCCGCGACATCCCCTGGCAGCGGCTGAATTCCGGCTCGCTGGTGCAGCTGGGCTACGGGGTCAACCAGCAGCGGATCCGGGCCACCATGACCTCGCTCACGTCATCGCTGGCCGTCGACATCGCCTCCGACAAGGAACTGACCAATCGGTTGCTGGGCGCCGCCGGGCTGCCGGTGCCGTCTTCGGAGGTGGTGCGCCGGGAGGACGACGCGGTGCGGATCGCCCGCCGGATCGGCTACCCGGTGGTCCTCAAGCCGCTGGACGGCAACCACGGCCGCGGGGTGGCGATCAACCTGCAGGACGAGGCCGCCGTACGCGGGGCGTTCGAGGAGGCGTACGACCAGTCCCGCCGCGGGTACGTGCTGGTCGAGTCGTTCATAGCCGGCAAGGACTACCGAGTGCTGGTGATCGGCGGGCAGATGATCGCCATTGCCGAGCGGGTGCCGGCCCACGTCATCGGGGACGGGGTCAAGTCGGTGGCCGCCCTGGTCGAGGCGACCAACGCCGACCCGCGGCGCGGCGTCGGGCACGAGAAGGTGCTGACCCGGATCGACGTCACCGACGGCGCGATCGAGCTGGTGCGGGAACAGGGCTACGAGATATCCGACGTGCCGCCCCGCGGCGAGATGGTCAAGCTCGCCCTCACCGGCAACATGTCCACCGGCGGCATCTCC
Source organism: Nakamurella sp. (assembly GCA_036524715.1). Classification (GTDB taxonomy): domain Bacteria; phylum Actinomycetota; class Actinomycetes; order Mycobacteriales; family Nakamurellaceae; genus Nakamurella. The sequence goes on from DATDBV010000099.1 coordinate 15,104, forward strand.
ATCGACCGCACCTTCGAGGCGCACCCGGACAACATCGACATCGCCGAGGAGGCCGCCCGGGTGGTCGGCCTGGACATCGCCGGCATCGACTTCCTCTGCCCGGACATCACCCAACCGGTCCGCGAGACCGGCGGCGCGATCTGCGAGGTCAACGCTGCCCCCGGGTTCCGGATGCACACCCACCCGACCATCGGCGACCCGCAGTACGTGGCCAAACCCGTTGTCGACCTGATGTTTCCGCCGGGCAGCAACGCGCGGATCCCGATCGTCGCGGTCACCGGCACGAACGGCAAGACCACCTGCAGCCGGATGATCGGGCACATCTTCAAGGCGATGGGCCGCAAGGTCGGCATGACTTCCACCGACGGCGTCGTCATCGACGACCGGCTGGTCATCCGGTCCGACGCCTCCGGGCCGCGGTCGGCGCGGATGGTGCTGCAGAACCCGCGGGTCGACTTCGCGGTGTTCGAGGTGGCCCGCGGCGGGATCCTGCGGGAGGGACTGGGCTACCCGCGCAACGACGTCGCGGTGGTGCTGAACGTGGCCCCGGACCACCTGGGGCTGCGCGGGATCGACACCGTTGAGCAGCTGGCCCAGGTGAAACAGGTGATCGTGGAGGCGGTTCCGAAGAGCGGCGCGGCCGTGTTGAACGCGGACGACCCGCTGGTCGCGAACATGCGCCGGGCCTGCTCGGGGGAGGTGGTCTGGTTCTCCATCGAGCCGGACAACCGGATGATCTCGGACCACTGCCGGCGCGGCGGCAAGGCGGTGATCCTGGAGAAGCAGGAGCTGGGCGACCTGATCGTGCTCGTCCACGGCCGGCGCCGGATGCCTTTGGCCTACACGCATCTCGTGCCGGCGACGTTCGGCGGCAAGGCCATGTTCAACGTCCAGAATGCGATGGCGGCGGCTGCCGCGGCCTATTGCGCGGGTGCCCACCTGGGCGACATCCGCGGCGGGCTGCGCTCTTTCACCCCGTCCTACTACTCGGCGCCGGGCCGGATGAACATGACCGAGGTGCGCGGGATCAAGGTGATCGTCGACTACTGCCACAACGCCCCGGCCATGGTCGCGCTCGGCGACTTCGTCGACCGGTTCTTCGACGACGCCCCGGCATTGGAACGCCCGCAGCGGATCGGCGTTATCGCCACCGCCGGCGACCGACGGGACCAGGACATGGTCGATCTGGGTCGACAGGCGGCCAAGCACTTCGATGTGGTGATCGTCCGGGAGGACGACCGGCTGCGCGGCCGGACGCGGGGGGAGACCGCCGAGCTGATCGTGCAGGGCGCGAAGGAGGGTCAGGCAGAGGGCGGCCGGGTGAAGCGGATCGAGACCGTGCTGGATGAGATCGAGTCGACCCGGGTGGCTGTGGAGTGGGCCAACCCGGGTGATCTGGTCGTGGTCTGCGTCGACCGGGCCCGGGCGGTCTGGGACGAGCTGCAGGTGCTGGCCAAGCGGGCCCAGGCCGGGTCGGCGGACGACTGACGCCCGGCCCAGCTTCGTGTTGCTCATGCAGTAGGGG
>DATDBV010000100.1:0-22223 GCA_036524715.1 Nakamurella sp.
GCACCCTGCGGTGATGGCAACCGGCACCCGGGTGGGGACGTTCGACGAACGTCGTCAGGAACCCGCATCCGCCGGGCGACAGCGCAGTTCGACGAGATCACCCACCCGGGGCGCGACCCGCTTCCACCCGCCGCTCACCACCGTCCATGCGACACCACTGTCGGTGCGGCATTTCCCGACCGACACACGCACAGATCCGTGGTCATCGATGGCACCGGGCAACTCGGCTGAACGATCACCACGGGGCCCCGGAACCGACCGCCTGCGCCCCCCACCCGCACCCCGAGCCAAGGACACAACGATGACCAGCGTGCGTAACGATACCGAGACGACAACCAGCAGCGTGTGCCCGCAATGCGGCACCAGTTTCACCCCCGTCGGACGCCGCCGCTGGTGCTCCGACGCCTGCCGCCAATCCGCCTGGCGCCGCCGCCGGGCCGCACCCCGACCCACCCAACCCGCCAAAATCGACACCGTCTACGAATGCCCGCAATGCCAGACCCGCTACCTCGGCGTCCAACGCTGCGAGGACTGCAACACCTGGTGCCGACGCCTTGGCCCGGGCGGCCTATGCCCGCACTGCGACGATCTTGTTGCCGTCACGGACCTGGTCGCCGACAACCAATACAGCGCGGGGGCCAACTCAAACCCCAAATCCCGCGCCGCACGCCCCCGCATCGGCTAAAGTTGACAGCGCCACCAAGTGGGGAAGTTCGACGAGCAACCCTGGGGAATTTGGGTGAGCGTCATCATCTCGGTCGGTTAGGGGCCGGCGGTGCAGGAACATCTTCGCGAAAAGTAGCGCTAAGGTGAAGGTTCGACAGCTCCCTTTGCTGAGAAGGGATCTCCGGCCCCTCTGTCAACCTGTTCGGATGTCCCACAGGAGCATGCTCGTGCGGCAAGGTCTTGTAGCGAAACTCTGTAGCGGATTCAATCGTGCGAATCAACCTGGCACCGACGAGTTCAGCTACATTCCGACCTGGCCCCGCCCCGCGCGTCATGCGGCGGGCCGACGCGCAGCACACGCTTGAACGTCCGGCCGAATCCGCACCAGCACCGCTGGCTCCGGCCACCGGCCACGGTGGCTACACCCACCAACCACCCCGGGGTCACCGCGGCGGGCCGGTCGGAGCAGTACGCGGCCCTGACCGCTGCGGTCACCAGCCGTGGTCAACCCATTTCCGCGTCAATGCAGCAGGGCGGTGTTCAGGTCTGCCGCTCGTAGCAGGGGAGCTGAGTTCGCCCTCGCTTGCTCAGTGATGTTCTGACCGAACATGTCGCAGGTAGCGGTAGTCAGGGCGAGATCAAGCAGCGGCCCGGTCTGAGCGTCGGGATCGGCGGACATCATCAGGACCATGTGGCGTTTGCCGTCGCGACTGTTGGAGGCGAAGCTGATGTAGCCGGGGACGCCACCGTTGTGTCCCCAGATGGTGCCGCACACCGTTCGTATCGAGAACACGCCCAACCCGTACCCGAACACCGGGTCCACCTGCACGGTCGTCTGCATCTGCCTGAGCAGCGCCGGGGACAGCAACCGACCCCCGAACAGTGCGCCGTAGAAGCGGGCCAGGTCGTCGGCCGTGGAGATCACGGCGCCCGCGGCCCAGGCCCATGACGGGTTGACCAGCGTCGTAACATCCAGCGGTTGGTCGGTTGGAATGAAGGGATTTCCCGGCAGCAGGTAGCCGTGCGCGTGGTAGCCGGCGATGCCCCGGTCGGTGACCGGGAACGACGTGTTGTGCAGACCGAGCGGGGTAAAGATTCGTCTTCCCAGTTCGGTCTGCACGGCGCGACCGGTGGCCGCTTGGATGATCAGGCCGACCAGGATGTAATTGGTGTTGGAATACGACCAGCTCGAACCCGGCTGGAACAGCGGTGGATGTGACGTCGCGACCGCCACAAGGCTCTCGGGCGACCGGGTCCGCGTGGGGTCGGCCACCAGGTCGCCGAGGAACGCCGGGTCGTCGGTGTAGTTGTAGATCCCGCTGGTGTGGTTGAGCAGTTGCCGCAGGGTGATCGAGTCCCCCTGCGGCACCGATCCCGGCAGCCACCGCTCGACGGTGTCGTCCAGGCGCAGCTTGCCCTCGCCAACGAGCTGCAATGCCACCGTGGCGACCATTGACTTGGTGATGCTGCCGGCCCGGAACCGCGCCGCGGCTCGCAGTGGAATCCGCGGGTCGAGCCTGGCCGCGCCGCTCGCCCCGCGCCACGCCGGTCCAGGGCCGTCATCGACGAACGCGAGAACACCCGGCGCTCCGTTGATGACCAACTCGTCCAGTAACGCCTGTAGCCGGGTGTGGTCTGGTCGCGCAGCGATGGACGGTACCTTCGCCGCTGCCGGCGCCTCGGTGAGGCTCACCGCCAACAGCGCCACACACAACACGGCAGCAACTCGAGGAAACGGACTCCGCTTGAACCAACCCATAACGCCCCCAGGTCGACCGGACAAATGCGAGCGACGTTTCCCCGGCCCACCGCGATGTTGGTCGAAATCGCTCAGTGCGGTCCTATCACGGGCGGCAGGCCGCCGCACGCCAGAAAGGACAACGGACCAGATGGCGGAGTCGCGACCTGGGCAACGCCGTGGCAACGCCAGCGGGCCAGTGTCTTTCACAATCGGTTGTTTTCGCCACGAGAGCGGGCGCCGCAGCACGACACACCCGCCTCACGCCGGCGCTTGTCGTCTTCGATCCGCCGGGTTGGGATGTCGGTCCGTGCTGGGCACCGGTGCCACCCAGGTGACACCCCGCCAAGTACCGCGATCAGTGGCCCGCCATCGACCTTGACCGTCCATAGCCAGAGCCAGCTGCGGGGCGGAGTCACCGGGGAGCTTCGCGGCGCCGGGACGGCCCAGAGATGGTTCGCGATCAGCTGGAGACCCGCCGGCGGAACGGTGACCTGGGCGAGCCCGACGATCCGACCGCGTCACGCGACGCCGACGACGACCTTGCCGAGCGCGCGCCCCTCACCGACACGAGCCAGGGCGGCGGGCACTTCGTCGAGCGCGAAGACGCGGTCGATGTGGATCTTCACCCGCCCGGCCACGCACATGTCGGCCAGCGGCTCGAAGTGGGCCGGGCCCTGCTTCACCGCGAGCACCCCGATCGACCGGCCGGACAGTCGCCCGACCACCGGACCGACGGTGAGCACCCGGAGCAACGTGCCCACCGACGCGCCCACGCACCGATACCTGCCGCCGGGCGCCAGCGCCCGCCGGTAGGCGAACACCGACCGGTGCGCGACCATGTCCAGGATCAGGTCGTACGGCTGCGTGTTGCGGGTGAAGTCCTCCCGGCGGTAGTCGATCACCTCGTCCGCGCCTACCGAGCGCATGAACTCCTGTTTGGCGGCGTTATCGACGCCGGTGACGTGCGCGCCGAGCTGCGCGCAAAGTTGAATGGCGAAGGATCCGGAGCCGCCGCCCGCACCGTTGATCAGCACCCGGCCGCCCGCCACGGCCGTGCGGACTCCCTGCAGGGCGATCGCCCCCGCCTGCGGGATGGTCGATGCCTCGGCGAACGTGAGTCCGGCCGGCTTGTCGGCGAGCACCGATACCGGCGCGAGCACATATTCCGCGAAACCACCTTTGAGCGCGAGATTGTCGCCGTACACCTGGTCCCCTGGACGGAACCGGGTGACTCCCGGCCCCACGTCGTCGACGACGCCCGCGACGTCCGACCCGAGGGTCCGCCGAGCCGGGTGACGCAGCCCGCCGATCCGGGCGTATGCCGGCGATCCGCGCAGGCACTCCCAGTCGCTGAGATTGATCGACGTCGCGGCCACCTTCACCCGCACCTGGCCCGCGCCGGGCGAGGGGATCGGGACGTCCGCGACGCGCAACTCATCGACGGTCCCGTACCGGTCGTACACGACCGCTTTCACGCCAACCCCATGCGACCACTGGACATGGCAGCAACATAGTCGGCCGAGCGGGAGCGAGGTCGATTGCGCCCTGAGTGCCGCCGGCCAGGACGGCGCCGAGCGCGGCCGGGGGTCAGGTCGGCGACTCCGGCGAGGTGCCGGCCGGCGCAGCGAATCAGCCCTGCTGGGCCGACAGCACCGCACGGACTCGGCGGTCGTCGCGGGCCCGATAGCGCAGGGCGTAGCCGTCGCCCGTACCGGACGGACCGTCCGCCGACCTGATCATGTCGGCGTGCACACCCTCGGCCCGGACGGCCTGGAGCAGGTCGAGCACTGCGTCCGGCTCGTCGAGTTCGATGCACACTGCACTGCGCCGCCACCGCAACTCGTCGACCACCCGGGCGAGCGCCACCAGGACCACGGCCCCCACGACGGTGGCCGCCGCCACCCGGCCGGGGCGAAGGCGTCCGCGGGTACCGGTCAGGCCGACGGCGAGCCCGACGACCGCGCCCGGCGCGAGCAGCGCGGTCCACCCGGCCGCGGACAACTCGACCTGCCGAAAAGTCAGCGGTGGCAACACCCGCGGCTGGTCGGCCATCGGCCCCCGCGGTTGCGCGTCCCGGGTCAGTGCCGAACCAGAGGTCATAGCGCAAGGGTAGGTCGCCGGCCGTGATTCGACCATCGATCGGCCGGGTGCAATGGTCCTCCCACGCCCGGACGACTGCCGCTCGGCTTCTCCACGCCGGCGGGCCGGCATGGAGAATGCACCCATGACCGCCTTCGAGCCGTACCTGACCGGCGATCCCGCCGCCGACGCCTTGTTGGCCGCCGATCCGAACGCACTCCTGCTCGGCATGGTCCTGGATAAGCAGGTGCGATAACCATGGAGCGATCACTGTCCGACCCGAACGATGGCACATCCGTGGCTCCGACCGTTCTGGGCATCCGCCAGATCAAGATCCCGGTCACCGACTTGGCCCGTAGCGTGCATTGGTACATCCGGCTACTCGGGCTCCGCCTGCACCGCGAGTTCGTCGAGGGCAATGTGCTGGCGGGGGCGGTGATGATTCATCCAAACGGTTTCGTGATCAGTGTGCGGCTCCGTGAGCGGGTACCAGGTCAGCCGTCCTTCGCCGGGTTCGATCTGTTCAGCATTGCGGTTGCCGGCCGTCACGACCTCGAAGCCCTGGCCGCACGGGCCCGCTACCTTGACTCGGAGACCAGCAGCATCGTGGATCGTGGTGTCGACGGCTACCACCTCGATGTTGCCGACCCGGACGGCACGATGGTCAGGTTTCTCGCTCCGGCCGACGTCGACTCGGCGAACATCGACGCGGTCGACGGGGCGGGATTCGTCGGTGTCACCTTCGATCACCAGGGTGTTCCGAGCTTTTACTCCACCCCGCGGCTCAGCATTTCCTGACCGGCGGAGGTGACATGGAGAATGCACCCATGACCGCCTCCGAGCTGTACCTGACCGGCGATCCCGCCGCCGACGCCTTGTTGGCCGCCGATCCGAACGCACTCCTGCTCGGCATGGTCCTGGACCAGCAGGTGCCGATGGAGAAGGCGTTCAGCGGGCCGGCGGTGATCGCCCAGCGGATGGGCGGGCGGCTGGACGTGCGAGCGATCGCGGACGCCGACCCGGAGGATTTCGCCGCGCTCTGCGCGCAGCGCCCGGCGGTGCACCGGTTCCCCGCCGCGATGGCCAAGCGGGTCCAGGCGACCTGCCGGCTCCTGACCGACACCTACGACGGCGACGCGGCCAACATGTGGGCCGGCGTCACCGACGGCCGGGAACTGCTCGCCCGCATCGCCGCGCTGCCCGGCTTCGGGCCGGCCAAGGCGCCGATCTTCCTCGCCCTGCTGGGCAAGCAATACGGCGTGCGGCCCGACGGTTGGCGCGAGGCCGCCGGGATCTACGGGGAGCAAGGCAGCCACCGTTCGGTCGCGGATGTGGTCGACCAGCCATCACTGGAGCTGGTCCGGGCGGCGAAGAAGGCGGCCAAGGCGGCGGCGAAGGCCGCCAGCGGCTGAACCCGAGCGCGGTCAGGACCATGCCGCCACCATGGCCACGCGGCGGGGCGTAGCGTTGGCTGCGGGCAGCCTGGTGGCTGGCTTGGCCCGCCGCGGTAATGACCGTCCACGACAGGTGGCGTCGCACGGTTGACCTGGAAGCGGGTGGCGCCATGACGTTCGGAACGGATTCGACGGCGGGCTCGACACCCACGGGCGCTCACGGCTCCCGCAAGGCGCCGGCGGCGGTCATCACTGCGGCCGAGCCGTCCTACGACGACCAGTTGCGTTCCCGGCGCACCCGGTACTCGATCATGATGGGCCTGCGGGTCCCGTGCCTGGTAGCCGCCGCCGTGCTTTACCAGACCCCATGGCTGGCCATCACGATCGCGGCCCTGTCGATTCCGCTGCCGTGGATGGCGGTGCTCATCGCCAACGATCGACCCGCCCAGAAGCGGCGGCGGATGGCGCCGATCACGATCAACCCCGAACGGGCCCTACTACCCGGGAACCACGAGATCGTCGACGCCGGGACGGATCCCGACCCGCGCTGAACGGATCCGGTCACGGCGGCCCAGCACGGGCGCCGGCCGCATCCGCGGCCGCCGTGCCGGCTCGCACGCCAGCGGCCAACGCGTCGGCGGGTGCGGCGCCGTCCAGCCAGGCGGCCAGGAACCCGGCGTCGAAGGCGTCGCCGGCGCCGGTGCTGTCGAGGTTCGCGAGGCGATCGACCGGTACCCGCAGCGCCGCCCCGCCCGAATACCAGGAGGCGCCGCCCCGACCATGGGTCACCGCGACCGCACCGGTCGCCGCCAGCGCCGCAACCGGGCCGCCCAGGGCCGCGAGTTCGGTGTCGTTGGGCAGCAGCACGTCGACCCCACGCACCCAGTCCAGGAAGTCGGCCGCACCGACGGCGGCGACCCCGGCCGCCGTCTGCGGATCGACCGAGGTGGTCCAGCCGGCCCGGGCGGCCCGATCCAGCGCGGCCTGCCCGGCCGCCCGCGACCGGGCGTCCAGCAGCACATACCCCGACAGGTGCAGGTGACCGGGACCCGCCGGCAGCGCGACGTCCGCCGGCCGCAGGGCGGCGTTCGCGCCCCGATCGGACACCATCGTGCGGCCGCCAGCGGCATCGACCATGACGATCACCCGGCAGGTCGGCAGCGTCGGGTCGACGACGAACCGGCAGTGCACTCCCAGCCCCCCGAGCTCGACGGCGGCGGCCCGGCCGGCCTCATCGTCGCCGACCCGCGCGATCAGCTCGACCTCTACCCCCAGCCGGGCGAGCCCAGCGGCCGTGTTCGCCCCGGCACCACCCGGATGGCTGGTGATGCGGGCCCGTGTGTCGTCGCCGACGGCGATCGGTGCCAGCAGTCGGCAGCACAGGTCCAGGCCGACGTCCCCGACGACGACCACCCGGGCCCGGGTCATTCCGGACCGGTGGCCTCGGTCAGCGCGACGGCGATCCGCGCGGCCAGCGCGGCGTTGGCCAGCACCAGATCCACGTTCACCCGCAGGCTCGCTCCGCCGGTCGCCGAGTGGAAGAACTCCAGCAGGCGCGGCGTCACGTCCTTGCCGGTCACCGACTCGGCCGCCACCAGCGCCAATCCCTGCTCGAGGGTCCGGTCGTGCAGGTCTGGGTCGAGCTGCCGGTCCAGCGGGAGCGGGTTCGCCACGACGATCCCCGCGTTGTCCAGGCCGAGCGTGCGACGGGCCACCAGCACCGCTGCCGCCTGCTCGGGCTCGTCGATCCGCCACGGCACCGCGAACCCGGAATCGGACAGGTAGAAACCGGGGAATCGGTCGGTGCGGTACCCGAGCACCGGCACCGACAGGGTCTCCAGGTATTCCAGGGTGCCGGCCACGTCCAGGATCGACTTCACCCCGGCGCACACCACCACGATCGGCGTGCGGCCCAGCACCCGAAGGTCGGCCGAGACGTCGAAGGTCCGGCCCGCCTCGCGGTGCACCCCGCCCAGGCCGCCGGTGGCGAACACCGCGATCCCGGCCCGGTGGGCCAGGGCCGACGTGGCGGCGACGGTGGTCGCCCCGTCCAGCCCCAGGGCCAGCGCCACGCCCACGTCGCGGACCGACAGCTTGACGATGTCGTCGGAGGCGCACAGCCGGTCGAGGTCGGCAGGCGTCAGCCCGACCCGCACCGCCCCGTCCAGCACGGCCACGGTCGCCGGCACCGCGCCGTTCGAGCGGACGGCCGACTCGATCTCGTCGGCGACGCGGCGGTTGTCGCCCCGGGGCAGCCCGTGCGCCAGGATCGTCGATTCGAGCGCGACCACCGGCCGGCCGTCGCCCACGGCGGCCGCCACCTCGTCGGACAGCACCAGCGACCCGGACAATGCGGTTCCTCCGATCTGCCGGGTGAGCGGGTCCGGCCGGCCCGGCGACTGGCATCATGGCTGTGCAGGCCGGCCACCGCGAAGCGCGAGCGGCGCGAACGAACAGGAGCCACGATGACGACGACCACCACCACACTCGAGAAGCCGCTGGAGCGGACGACCGACAACGACGACACGCCGAAGATGTTCCACTACGTGCGCAAGTCGAAGATCGCCGAATCGGCGGTGATGGGCAACTTCGTCGTGGCGCTGTGCGGCGAGACGTTTCCGGTGACCCGGTCGCCGAAACCAGGGTCGCCGGTGTGCCCGGACTGCAAGAAGATCTACGAGTCGATGAAGGTCTGACGGCTGGCCGTTCCATTCGAACGGCCGCCCGAACCGCTCGCGCGGAAAATCCGGGCGCTCCCAGCGGCCGGAATTTCCGCAGTCGCGACAACTCATGACCACTGACCCCTTGGCATAGTCATGAAGGTCAGACGGCTGACGAGGTCGACGGCGGCTCGTCGCCCTGCGATCCTTTCGACCGAGCCTGGTCCCCGTCCGGGTCGTAGCGCTGCCACTTGCGCATCTCGCGCCTGGATGGCTTGGGCGGGTAGAACTCCAGCATCGCGTTGTTGAACTGCGCCCCGATGATCACCGCCATCGACACGAAGTAGTAGAAGAGCAGGAACGTGATCGGCGTGGCCAGCGCGCCGTAGGTCAGACCGTGCGCATAGGCGTACGAGAGGTACAGGCGCAGCCCGAAGCTGGTCACGATGAACACCGCGGCAGCCAGGAAGGCCCCCGGCACCCCTCGGTACCAGGGATGTTTGTGCCTGGGGGCCACCTTGTACAGGATCGTCAGCAAGAAAATCAGGCCGAGTGCCAGCGCCGGGTAGTAGGCGATGTTGACGATGTGGGCCACCTGCGGTCGCCACGATTCAGGGAACAGCTTGGGCAGGAAGTCCGGGCCGATGGCCAGCAGCGGCAGCATGATGATGCCGGACAGCAACGCCATCAGGTACAGGCCGAGCGCGAAGAACCGCTCCGCGACGGGGTGCCGCACCTCGTGTTGGCCGTAGGCGATGGTGATCGATTCGACGAACGCGGACATCGCCGACGAACCGGCCCACAGGCTGATCACCAGGCCGACCGACACGACGTCGGCCTGACCCTGGCTCAGGATCGTCTCGACCGTGTTGCCGACCAGGTTGTCGGCGACCTCCTCGTTGAAGATGGCATTGAGGAAGATCAGGATCTGCTCGCGGACCTGGTCGATCGTGCCCGCCGGGAAATACCACCCGACGACGTAGCCGACCAGGCCGAGCAACGCCAGCAGCAGCGGTGCGGTGGACAGCGCACACCAGAACGCGGCCTGCGAACTCATGCCGAACAGGGAGTCGCCCCAGGCCTTGGACAGCGTGCGGCCGGCCACCTTGCGCCACCGGTGCCGGACCTTCGGGGGGGTGATCGGCAACGGTCCGGTGCCCTGCCGGAACCAGGGGATCGTGTGCTGGGCGTCGCCGGTCGGCTCCGCGACTGACTCCCCAGCTGACACAGCCTCTGTTGAAGCAGCCTGGTCCAGGCCGAAACGGGGCAGGGCCACCGTCGCGGTGGCGTCCGCGGGCGAACCGGCCGGCGACGGGGTCGGCACCGGCGGCCGTTCCCCCCGCCGGTCGGCGGTCACGGCGGGACCGTTCCCCGCGCCCGGGGTGGCGGGTGCGCTCGACCGCGGGCCCGCAGCGGGCCTGGTGGGATCCCGCGGCGGCGGGACAGCCGTGCTCACCTCACGAGCATCCCTGATCGTGAGCGGTGGCGGTAATGCGACACCGCTTCCCCGTCGGGTTGGGGTCGACCTGACACCAATTCGAAACTTTGCCGCCCCCGGCCACCGCGCCGGTCCGACCTGGCCGGGACGGCGGTCGGGCCGGGGTAGGGTCGATGCTCGGCGCGGCCACGGGTCCCGCTGCGGCGAACGGCATCCGTTACGCGCCCGCTGCTTTCGCGCCGGGCCGGCCTGCGCCGAAATCGGGCGGGCGAGCAGTGAAGGGGCGGGGGCGTGAGCGCAGGGTGGGCGGGCGGGCTGATGACCGGCGCGAACCATCGGCACTGCCGTCGGCGCCGCCTCCGGATCGCCAACCTTGCGAGGAGTACCGGAAAGGCGGCGGCGTGAGCGGGCTTCTGGTGGGGCAGCCGCCGCTGCGGCCCTGGCAACGGGAGGCGCTGGACGCCTACCTGGACGCCAACATCGACGCCGGTCGCCGGGACTTCCTGGTCACCGCCACCCCAGGGGCCGGCAAGACGACGTTCGCGCTGGCCGTCGCGGGTGACCTGCTCCGCCGCCGGGTGATCGACCGGGTCGTCATCGTCTGCCCGACCGACCACCTGCGCACCCAGTGGGCCGACGCCGCCGCGGCGTTCGGCCTGGTTCTTGACCCGAAGATGTCCAACGCGCAGGGCCCGGTGCCCGCCGGCTGCCAGGGATACGTCGCCACCTATGCACAGGTCGCGGCCCGGCCGGCAATCCATCGGGCCCGCAGCGGCAAGCTGCGCTCGCTGGTCGTGCTCGACGAGATCCATCACGCCGGCGACGGGCTCTCGTGGGGCGAGGCGGTGGGTGAGGCGTTCGGCGAGGTGCACCGGCGGCTGGCGCTGACCGGGACTCCCTTCCGGACGCGGGCGGGGGAGCGGATCCCGTTCGTGCAGTACGAGACCGACGGTGACCTGCTGCGCTCGGTGGCCGACTACACCTACGGCTACCGGCGGGCCCTTGCCGACCGGGTGGTCCGGCCGGTGGTGTTCGCCGCCTACAGCGGGGTGTCCCGGTGGCGCAACAGCGCGGGCGAGGTGATCGCCGCCGCACTGGCCGAGGCGGGCACCAAGTCGGTGGAGATGTCGGCCTGGCGGACCGCGCTGGACCCGACCGGCGGGTGGGTGCCGCACGTCATCGCCGCGATGGACGAGCGGATCAGCCAGCTTCGGTCCTCCGGGATGCCCGATGCGGCCGGCCTGGTGCTGGCCAGCGATCAGGACGACGCCCGTGACTATGCCGACGTCGTGCACCGGATCACCGGGAAGCGGCCCGTGCTGATCCTGTCCGACGACGCCGCCGCGTCCAAGCGGATCGAGAAGTTCCGCGGCAGCGACGAGCGGATCGCGGTGTGCGTCCGGATGATCTCGGAGGGGGTGGACATTCCCCGGGCCGCCTGCCTGGCCTGGATGACGTCCTACCGCACGCCGCTGTTCTTCGCCCAAGCTGTCGGCCGGGTGGTCCGGGCCCGCGGGGCGCGCGAGGCGGCCACCGTGTTCCTGCCGGCCGTGCGGCCGCTACTGGCCCTGGCCGCCGAACTCGAGCAGGACCGCAACTACGTGATGGCGCCGCCACCGCCGGTGCAGGACGACCTGGACGCGCTCGCGGATCCGCTGCCTCGGGAGCCGGCCGATCCAGGCGCCCGGGCGATCGAGGTGTTGGACTCGGAGGCCGAGTTCGCCCACGTGCTGCACTCCGGCCGGGCGGTGGTCTCGGCGGCCTCCGCCGGGCCCGGCGACGCGGGCGGGGTGGCGGTCGCGGTCAGCGACGACGACCAGGACTACCTGGGGTTGCCCGGCCTGCTCAGCCCCGAGCAGACGGCCGCGCTGCTGGCCACCCGGGATTCCGACCTGCGCCGCCGGGTGCGGTCAATGCCTAAGGATCCGCTGGTCCCCGATACCGCGGAGAGCGATGCCGGATCGGTCAACGGCTGGCGCGCGGCCGCGGACCTGCGGCGGGAGGTCAACCAGCTGGTGGCCCGGGTGGCCGCCCGCACCGGCAAGCCGCACGCGACGGTGCACTCCCAGGTGCGCCGGGCAGTACCCGGCCCGGCGTCGGCGGCCGCGGATCCGGACGTGCTGGCCGCGCGCCGGGACCATCTGCTGGGGCTGCTCTGACACCCGATCAGCGAACCACCGGCTGGCGCGCGGGCGTCGTGTCCGGGATAGCTCAGCAGGTGGACAGGGCCTTCCAGGAGCCGGCCAGGCCGAGCAGTCCCGAACCCAGGAACAGATACCAGCCGGCCCCGGCCTGGCCGAACAGGCCGAAGACACCCAGATCGAAGACCGCCCTGGCGTGCACGACGACCCAGAGGGCACCGGCCGCCGACAGCAGTGAGATCAGCAACGCCGCCGCGCCCAACGGCCGGTGATTGAGCGGCGCCATCATCGCCAGGCCGAGGACGATCAGCGCACCACCGCCGACTGCGCAGCCCAGGACCGACAGCGTGGCCCAGCTCAGCTCGGGAGCCGGTGCGGGGAGCGCGCGCAACGCGCGGTAGACCCGCCAACCGGTGGGCGAACCACCCGGCACGCCCGAACCGGGGCCGACGGTCAGCCAGGGGAGCAGCAACTGCCAGATACCCATGGCCCCGGCGAGCAGCAGCAGGACGGCGGCGATCGGATCGGCGCGGACCGCACGCAAGGGGGGCGCCGGTGCGGGCGGCGCCGCTCGGCCCAGCTGTGACATGCCCGCACCTCCGATCGGTGCCTGCATCATCGCGCATCAGCCGGCGCGTGCGGTACCGCCTGACCGGTCAGCCGACCGGCGACGGGACGGTCGGGCTCAGGATTCGTCGCGCGAGCGGTGGATCACCGCGGCCAGCTGCTCGAGCCGGGCGCTGTGCGCCTTCGCGTGGTGATTGCAGAAGAGCAGTTCGCCCCCGGTGGACAGGACCGCGCGCACCCGCGCGGCCGCGCCGCAGCGATCGCAACGGTCGGCGGCGGTGAGTGCAGCTGGACTGGCAAGAGTGTCGGTCATTGTCGTCCTCCCATCGGCTGCCACCGCGGTGGCAGCTTCGTCACCGTTCACGTCCGACTTCGCGTTCACGGGTGTTGGTGCGTGGCGCTGTCCTTCCCATCAAGACGAGACATCACTGTCTACACGTCTGGGACGTCAGAGCCGCCACACAGGTTGTTCGATACCGGCTGCTTGGAAGACGTCACCGGTTCCGACTGGCCTGCGAGCGAGGCTGACCCACTCATCGTGCCATCCCGGGTGCTCCGCACGGCGGGAATTCGCCCGTGGCGTACAACACCGATCGTGCTCACGTCATACGGTTGCGGCAGGACCTGCGACTGTCGGTGAGACGGTTCACACTGACGGCAGGGCCTTGGTCCTTGATCCAACCCAGCGCCGCCCCGCAGGCTCTGACAGAGTGTCGACCGCCGTCGACCGCATGGAACAACTGGAGGAACAGCCGTGGATCCCCTCGGAGTGGCCCGCTGGCAGTTCGGGATCACCACCGTCTACCACTTCCTGTTCGTCCCGATCACGATCGGCATGGCGTTCTTCATCGCGATCACGGAGACCGCCTGGGTGCGCACCCGCAACATCGTGTACCTGCGCGCCGCGAAGTTCTGGGGCAAGATCTTCCTGATCAACTTCGCGATGGGCGTGGTCACCGGCATCGTGCAGGAGTTCCAGTTCGGGATGAACTGGTCCAGCTACTCCCGGTTCGTCGGCGACGTGTTCGGCGCGCCGCTGGCCATGGAGGCGCTGCTGGCGTTCTTCATGGAATCGACGTTCATCGGGCTGTGGATCTTCGGTTGGGACAAGCTCTCGCCCCGGCTGCACTGCGCGTGCATCTGGATAGTGTCGATCGGCACGATGCTGTCGGGGTTCTTCATCATGTCGGCCAACTCCTTCATGCAGCACCCGGTCGGCTTCACCATGAGCCCCGACCGCAGCCGCGCGGAGATGAACGACATCGGCGCGGTGCTGTTCCAGCCGCTCAACCTGTGGGCCTACACGCACGTCATCGCCGGCGCGATCCTGTCCGGTGCGGCGATGTTCGCCGGCCTCTCGGCGTACTTCCTGATGAAGAAGCGGGACGTGGAAGTCTTCCGTCCGGCCGTCCGGCTCGGCCTGGTCGGCATGCTCATCGGTTCGCTGGCCGTGATCATCACCGGTGACCTGCTGGCCAAGGTGATGACCGACGTGCAGCCGATGAAGATGGCGGCCGCCGAGGCGCTGTGGGACACGACCGAGGGCGCGTCTTTCTCGCTGTTCACCATCGGCAGCCTGGACGGCTCCACCGAGGTCTTCTCGATCCGGGTGCCCGGCGTGGCATCGTTCATGGCCACCGAGTCGTTCTCCGGCACCGTCGAGGGCATCAACGACGTGCAGGCCCAGTTCGAAGAGGAGTTCGGCCCCGGGGACTACCGCCCGAACATCGCCGTCACCTACTGGACCTTCCGAGCCATGATGGGCGCCGGTTTCATCATGCTGCTGGTGTCGATGGTCGGGCTGTGGCTGACCCGCAAGGGCCGACTACCGAAGTCCAAGACGGTCTGGCTGCTGGCGATGTTCGCCATCGCCGGGCCCGTCGTCGGCCACTCCGCCGGCTGGATCTTCACCGAGATGGGCCGCCAGCCCTGGACGGTGGTCGGCCTGTATAAGACCGAGGAATCGGTGTCGCCGTCGGTCAGCGGCGGGTCGGTGCTCACCTCGTTGATCGTGTTTACCCTGCTCTACGGGATTCTGGCGGTCATCGAGATCGGCTTGCTGATCAAGTACGTCAAGATCGGGGCGCCCAGCGAGCAGGAGGCGCTGGCCTCGATCCGCCGTGGCCGACCCAAAGGCGGCGGGTTCGGCGGTCCCGATCGCTCGGAGGACGAGGAGGACAAACCGCTGGCCTTCGCCTACTGACCCCCCGCGAATCCGATTCCGACCGCCGCGACCCCGCGAAGCTAGGAGCTGTTCTGCCGTGTTCCTGAACAACCTCTGGTTCCTCCTCATCGCCGTCCTGTGGATCGGCTACTTCGTTCTCGAGGGCTTCGACTTCGGGGTCGGCGCGCTGCTGCGCATCGTCGGCAAGGACGAGAAGGGTCGCCGGGTGCTGATCAACACCATCGGGCCGGTGTGGGACGCCAACGAGGTCTGGCTGCTCACCGCGGGTGGGGCGACGTTCGCGGCGTTCCCCGAGTGGTACGCGTCGATGTTCTCCGGCTTCTACCTCGCCCTGCTGGTCATCCTGGTCTGCCTGATCGTGCGCGGAGTCGCGTTCGAGTACCGCGGCAAGGGGCATAGCGATCGGTGGCGGGCCCGCTGGGACCTGTCGATCCTGATCACCTCGTGGGGGCTGGCGCTGCTCTGGGGGGTCGCCTTCGGCAACGTGGTCCGCGGCGTGGCGCTGGACGCCGACCACGAGTACGTGGGCAACTTCCTGGACCTGCTGAACCCGTTCGCGCTGCTGATGGGTGTGACCACGCTGCTGCTGTTCCTCACCCACGGGTCGGTGTACCTGGCGCTGAAGACGACCAAGGAGGTCCGGGACCGGGCACAAAAGCTCGCGGTGCGATTGGGTCCGGTGGCCCTGGTCGTGATGGCGGCCGCCGTGATCTGGCAGCAGATCCTCCGGGGCAACGCCGGATCGATCGTGCTCGGCGCGCTCGCGGTCGTCGCGATGCTGGTGGCCGTCCTGCTGACCAGGGCGAACCGGGACGGCTGGGCCTTCCTGGCGTCGGCGGTCTCGACGGCGGCGCTGGTCACCGGGTGGTTCGCCTCGATCTACCCGGACGTCTTCCCGTCCACCATCGACCCGGCATTCTCCCTGAACATCGAGAACGCCGCGGCCACCCCGTACACGCTCACCGTGATGAGCTGGATCGCATTGCTGTTCGTCCCGCTGATCCTGGCCTACCAGTCCTGGAGCTACTGGATCTTCCGCAAGCGCATCTCGACCAAGCAGATCCCGGAGTCGCCGACCTCGGTGCCCAGCCACTGACGGGCGAGGGAACGGTTTGGCCCAAGGGTCAGCGCAGAATGCCGGCTCGCATCGCGATCGCCACCTGGTGCGATCGGTCCCCGGTGCCGAGCTTGCGGCTGATCCGGGCCAGGTGGCTCTTCACCGTCAGCGCGGACAGCGACAGCTGCCCGGCGATCCACTTGTTGGAGCGGCCGTCGGCCACCAGGCTCAGCACCTCCAACTCGCGCATGGTCAGTCGACCGAGCCGGTCGGGCAGTTCGGGATCCGCGCCGCCCGGATGGCCGCGCAGCACCCCGGTGGCGCCGGCCGCGATGGCGTCGAGCAGCGGTGCCGGTTGCGCGGACAGCGCCAGGGCGACCACCCGGGTCCAGGGCACCCGGCACAGTCCGCGGATCAACCGCGGAGCCGCGTCGCCGAATCCCAGGCTGACCAGGGCGACGTGACCGCCCGACGAATCCTTGATGAGAGCGTCGACGGCGTCGACGCTGTCCGCCTGGATCACCCGGTCGGCGCCGCCGGCGATCAGCCCATTCGTCAGCCGCGCCCGGGAATCCTGCAGCGGGTCGGCGATCAGGACGACAATCGCGCCGGCCGCTGCCCCGCCACCCGGCCAGGTGCGGGGGCCCGCGGTGCGTTGCCGGGGGACCAGGTCGTTGCGCAGGTCGACCCGGGCGGGTCGAGTTTCTTGCATCCTGTTGTCACCGACAATGCCGACCACCGTTGCTCCCGTCCCTCGTCACCCGACCCCTCGTCACCCGACCGGAGCGGGCCGGCCGACCCACGATCCAGGCAATGCGGTACCCCGGGCCGACAGACGTCAAACGGGACGCCGGCGAACCGGTCGGATCCGTCAACCCCCGGGGCCATGATCGACGCCGTCCGGGAACGGTGGTCGGCCCCGGTCGCCGGCGGGCACTGCGGTGGGCCCGGCCGCTGTCGGTGGTCTCTGTTTCACTGGTGCGGTGAGACCCTTCGACCCGCGTCTGGCCCGCTACGCCACCGGCGTGCGCCGGTTGCTCGTGCTGTCGGTCGCGCTGGGCGTGGCCGCGGCGGTGGTGGTCGTCGGGCAGGCGATCCTGCTGGCCGGGATTCTCGCCGACGTCATCATCGGCGGGGCGGGTGCGGAGCAGATCGCCGGCCGGCTGGGCGCGCTGGCCCTTGTCATTGCTATCCGGGCGGCGCTGGCCTGGGCCGCGGAGGAACTCGCCGGGCGCAGCGCCTCGGCGGTCACCGCCGGGCTGCGCCGGGACCTGGTGTTGCACGCCGCGGCGCTGGGCCCGCGCTGGCGCTCCGGCGAACACGGGGGGCGGCTCGCCGTGCTGGCCACGACCGGGGTCGAGTCGCTACACACCTATCTGGCCCGCTACCTGCCGCAGCTGGTGCTGTCGGTGGTGGTGCCCGTCATCATGCTGATCTACCTGTTCAGCGCCGACCTGACCAGCGCGATCATCGTGCTGGTCACCCTGCCGCTGATTCCGCTGTTCATGGCGCTCGTCGGGTGGTACACGGACCGACAGACCCGGGCGAAGTGGGCCAGCCTGTCCCGGCTGGCAGCGCATTTCACCGACGTGGTGGCCGGCCTGCCGACCCTGAAGGTCTTCGGCCGGGCCAAGGCCCAGGCGCAGGCCGTCCGGCGGGTCACCGACGACTATCGACGCTCGTCGATGGTCACCCTGCGGGTGGCATTCCTGTCTTCGATGGTGCTCGAGCTGCTTGCGTCGCTGTCCGTCGCCCTGGTGGCGGTCGCCATCGGTCTGCGCCTGGTCTACGGCGGCATGACCCTCGAGGTGGGGCTGGCCGTGCTGATTCTCGCGCCGGAGGCGTACCTGCCGCTGCGCCAGCTCGGCACCCAGTTCCACGCGGCCGCGGACGGCGTCGAGGCGGCCGGGCAGGTGCTCGACGTCCTGGACACCCCGGCCCCGGTCCCGGGCACCCGTAACGGACTGAGCGCCCCCTTCGCCGTCCGGCTCGACGCTGTCGAGGTCGGCGCGCCGGGGGCCCGGGGCGCGGTCGGTCCACTGACCCTGGACGCCCCTGCCGGGCAGGTCACGGTGGTCATCGGGGACAGCGGGGCCGGCAAGACCACCCTGCTGCAGCTGATCGCCGGCGTGGTCCGGCCCGAATCAGGAGCCGTGAGGATCACCGCCGGCGACGGGCAGACGGTGCCGGTGGCCGACCTGGAACCGGACTGGTGGCGCTCCCGGCTGGGCTGGGCGGCTCAGGGAGGCGCTCTGCAGGCCGGGACGATCAGGCAGAACCTGACGCTGGGTAATCCCGACGTGGACGACGAGACGCTGCGGACGGCGTTGGTGGCGGTCGACGCGGCCGGTTTCGTCGACGCCCTGCCGGGAGGTTGGGAACACCGCCTCGGTGACGGTGGGTCGGGCCTGTCCCAGGGGCAGCGGCAGCGGCTGACCTTGGCCCGGGCGCTGGCCCGCCCGGCGCCGGTGCTGCTGCTCGACGAGCCGACCGCCGCGCTGGACGAGGCGACCGAGGAGCGGGTGATCGCGGGAATCCGGCGGCTCATCGGGGGGCGCACCGTCGTGCTGGTCACGCACCGGCCAGGTCCGCTCGCGCTGGCCGACCAGATCATTCGGCTGGCGCCGGTCGAGGAAGCCGGGAACGACGAACCGCCGGATCCGGCGCTGGCCACCAGCGGGGTGAATCCGTGGTAGCCGGGACCGGACCGCCCTCGGTCGCGCCGCCGCTGCACGCAACCGCGACCGGTCCCGACACCGCCGGCGCGGGCACCGTCGGGCATCCGGTGGCCCGGTTGTGGGTGCAGGCCAAGGGGGCGCGGTGGCGCCTCATCGGCGCCGCGATCGTCGGCGGGTTGGCCTCGGCCTGTGCGGTCGGCCTGATGGCGACGTCGGCCTGGCTGATCGCGCGGGCCGCACAGCAGCCGCCGGTGCTCTACCTAATGGTCGCCGTGGTGTCGGTCCGGGCGTTGGGCATCGGCCGGGGCGTGCTGCGGTACGTGGAGCGGTTGATCTCGCACGACGCCGCATTCCGGGTGCTCGGCGGGATCCGGGAGCGGCTGGTTGCCCATCTCGCGGTGATTGCGCCCGCCGCCCTGCCGATGTGGCGGCGCGGTGACCTGCTGGCCCGCACCGTCGACGACGTCGACGACGCCGGCGATGCCTTCCTGCGCGGGTTGCTCCCGCTGGCCGGTGCGGCGCTGGTCGGTGCCGGCACCATCGTGTTGTCGTTCCTGATCCTGCCGGCGGCCGGCGTCGCCCTGGCGGTGGCGTTGGTGGTCGCCTGCATGCTCGTGCCGGCCCTGACGGCCCGCCGATCCGCCCGCGTCGAGGGCCGGGCCGTGCGGCAGCGGGCCGCCCGCGCCCGCCTGGTCGCCGAACTGCTCGACGATCTGCCCGAACTCACCGTGTCGGACGGCCTGGCCGGGCGGATCGACGAACTCGACCGGATCGAGGCGGACAACCGTCGGGTCGCGGCCGGAACGGCGCGGGCCGGCGGGGTGGCCGCCGGGGTCGCCGTCGCGGCGATGGGCGCGGCCGTCTGGGCGGCAGCGTTCTTCGGCGTGCCGGCCGTCGTGTCCGCCGATCTGGACCCGGTGCTGCTCGCCGTCGTCGTGCTCACCCCACTCGCGCTGACCGACACGGTGCAGGCGGTGGGCGTGGCCGCGGCCGCCCTGCATCGGGCGTCGGCCGCGCTCCGGCGTCTGTTCGACGTCATGGACACCCCGCCGGTCACCGCCCCACCGCCGGCCCACCCGCGGCCACTGCCGGAGAAGGCCGACGGGCCGACGATCCGGCTCCGCGGCGTCGGCGCCCGCTGGCCCGGCGCCGACCGGGATGCGCTGACCGACCTCGACCTGGACCTGATCCCCGGTCGCCGGATCGCGGTGGTCGGCGAGTCGGGATCGGGCAAGTCCACCCTGCTGGCGGTGCTGCTGGGATTCCTCACCCCGACGGCCGGACGGATCACCGTCGACGGCGTCGACACCGCGGATCTGGACCCCGATCGACTGCGCACCCTGTTCGCCTGGTGCGACCAGCGCGCCCACCTGTTCGACTCGACGGTGGCGGAGAACGTGCGGCTGGCCCGGCCGGACGCCGAAGACGGCCAGGTCGAGGCGGCACTCCGGGATGCCGGCGCCGGACCCTGGCTCGACGGCCTGCCGCTGGGCATGCACACGTCGGTGGGCGAGCACGGCCGGGCGGTGTCCGGCGGGGAACGTCAGCGGGTCGCGCTGGCCCGGGCGATCCTGGCCGATCGTCCGCTGCTGCTGGCCGACGAGCCGGTCGCGCATCTGGACCCAGCGGCCGCCGATGCGGTGACGGCCCGGATCCTGCGGCCCGATCCGCGCCGGTGCATCCTGCTGGTGACCCACCGCCCGCAGGACGAGGCCCTCGTCGAGCAGGTGGTCCGGCTCGCCGGCGGACGCCGGGTCCAATGAGGACACGGGCCGGGCCCGACCACTCACGCCCCCGGCCGGGCGGCGTGGGCTCGCGTTCACCGGCCGCGGCCGGGAAGAATGGTCGGCGACGGCGAGGGAGCATGCGATGGCGGCCAGAGGTGAGCTCGAGCGGGCAGTCGTCGACGTGCTCTGGGACGCCGGCCAACCGATGACCGCGCGCGCGGTGGTGGAGGCCCTGCCGGGCCGGGAGCTGGCGGTGACCACCGTGCTGACCGTGTTGTCAAGGCTGGAGGCCAAGGGTCTGGTCCGGCGTTCCCGGGACGGGCGGGCCCATTCGTACGAGGCGACGGCGGGTCGCGAGGAACATCTGGCCACCCTGATGCGCCAGGTCCTGGACGGCGCCGCCGACCGGGACGCCGCCCTGACCCGGTTCGTCGGGGGGATCTCCGAGCAGGACCAGGACGCCTTGCGGCGTGCCCTCGACGGCCCGCCCCGATGAGCCCACTCGGCGACCAGGCCGCCCAGCTGGGTGTCGAACGGCTGCCCGTCGCCCTGTTCGGGGGCGTCCTGGTCCTGGTCGGGTTGATGCTGGCGGCGCCGGTGAGCATCGCCCTGGCCGGCGCCCGGTGGACGCGCCGGGCGCCGGGCTGGAGCCTGTTGCTCTGGCAGGCGGTGTGCCTGGCCGCCGGATTCTGCGTCGTCGCCGGCCTGGTCCTGCTGGCCGTCGAACCGGCCGGGCACACCCTGATCGGCGCCGCGGCCGGGTGGTTGGCCGCGCTCCTCCGGGGCACCCTGGACGTGCCCTGGTGGCGGGTGACCTGCGGGCTGGCCGCCCTGGCCATCACCGGTGTGTTGCTCACCACGCTGGCCCGGACCGCCTGGCGGACCGTCTCCCGGCGCCGGGTCCACCGGCAGCTGCTTGATCTGCTGAGCCGCCCGGCCCCGGTCCCCGTGCCGCTGGGCGCCGGTGGCCAGGTTCGGGTCATGGACCACCGCAGCGCGGTGGCCTACACTCTGCCCGGCCTGCACTCCCGGCTGGTGGTGTCCACGGGCCTGCTGGACCTGCTCACGCCCGCCGAACTGACCGCGGTGATCGAGCACGAGCGTGCCCATCTACGGGCCCGGCACGACATCCTGATCATGCCGTTCCAGTCCTGGGTGGCCGCGTTCGGCCGCGTGCGGGGCGTTCGGGAGGCCGGCCGATCGGTGGGGGAGTTGACCGAGATGCTCGCCGACGATGTGGCCTGCGCACGCTGCGCGCCGGGCGCGCTCGCCTCCGCGTTGACGCGGGTCGCGCTGGAACGACCCGGTGCTCCCGGCGGGCCCGCCCCGGTATCGGGTGCCGCGGGATCCGGCACCTGTGTCACCGACCGGGTTCGCCG
Source organism: Nakamurella sp. (assembly GCA_036524715.1). Lineage (GTDB taxonomy): Bacteria > Actinomycetota > Actinomycetes > Mycobacteriales > Nakamurellaceae > Nakamurella. The sequence goes on from DATDBV010000100.1 coordinate 21,713, forward strand.
GTTGACCCGGCCGGATCCGTTGCCGGCGGCGATGCGGGCGCTGATCGCGGGCAGCGCCGCCGCGCTGCTGGCCATCCCGACCGCGGTGCTGACCCTGACCTGGTGACATCCCGGGAACGGCGAGAGCCACACCTGAATCCGGCGCCGGCTACTCCAGGTAGTCCCGCAACACCTGCGAGCGGGACGGGTGCCGCAGCTTGGACATGGTCTTGGATTCGATCTGCCGGATCCGCTCCCGGGTGACCCCGTAGACCTGGCCGATCTCGTCCAGGGTGCGCGGCTGGCCGTCGGTCAGGCCGAATCGCAGTCGGACGACACCTGCCTCCCGCTCGGACAGGGTCTGCAGGACGGCCTGCAGCTGATCCTGCAGGAGGGTGAAGGACACGGCGTCGACCGCGACGACCGCTTCGGAGTCCTCGATGAAGTCGCCGAGCTGCGAGTCGCCCTCGTCGCCGATGGTCTGGTCCAGCGAGATCGGCTCCCGGGCGTACTGCTGGATCTCCAGCACCTT
>DATDBV010000101.1:0-2393 GCA_036524715.1 Nakamurella sp.
CCTGCTGGCCCGCAACGCCGTGAACAAGGGTCTCGCCGTCAAGCCGTGGGTGAAGACGACCATGGCGCCCGGCTCGCAGGTCGTCACCGACTATTACGAGAAGGCCGCCCTGTGGCCGTATCTGGAGAAGCTCGGCTACAATCTGGTCGGCTACGGCTGCACCACGTGCATCGGCAACTCCGGCCCGCTGCCCGAGGAGATCTCGGCGGCGGTCAACGAGGCGGACCTGACCGTCGTCTCGGTGCTGTCCGGCAATCGGAACTTCGAGGGCCGGATCAATCCCGACGTCAAGATGAACTACCTGGCCTCGCCGCCACTGGTCATCGCGTACGCGCTGGCCGGGACGATGGACTTCGACTTCGACGAGCAGCCGTTGGGTCAATCGACCGATGGCAGTGACGTCTATCTGAAGGACATCTGGCCCACGCCGCAGGAGATCCAGGAGACCATCGGCGCGGCCATCAACCAGCAGATGTTCACCGCCAGCTACGCCGACGTGTTCGACGGCGGCGAGCGGTGGAAGTCGCTGCCCACCCCCGAGGGCAAGACCTTCGAGTGGGATCCGGGCTCGACCTACGTCCGTAAGCCCCCGTACTTCGACGGGATGCCGGCGACGCCGGAGCCGGTGACCGACATCAGCGGCGCCCGGGTGCTGGCCAAGCTGGGCGACTCGGTCACCACCGACCACATCTCCCCCGCCGGTGCCATCAAGGCCGACACACCGGCCGGCAAGTACCTGACCGAGCACGGCATCGTGCGCAAGGACTTCAACTCATACGGCTCCCGGCGGGGCAACCACGAGGTGATGATCCGCGGCACCTTTGCCAACATCCGGCTGCGCAACCAGCTGCTCGATGACGTGCAGGGTGGATACACCCGCGACTTCACCGTCGAGGACGCGCCTCAGGCGTTCATCTACGACGCGGCGCAGAACTACGCGGCGGCGGGGATCCCGTTGGTGGTGCTGGGCGGCAAGGAGTACGGCTCCGGGTCGTCCCGGGACTGGGCGGCCAAGGGCACCGCGCTTCTGGGGGTGCGTGCCGTCATCACCGAGTCGTTCGAACGGATCCACCGGTCGAATCTCATTGGCATGGGGGTGATCCCGCTGCAGTTCCCGGCCGGTGAAACCGTCAAGACGCTGGGCTTGGACGGCGACGAGACGTTCGACATCTCGGGCATCACCGAGCTGAACGATGGCCGTACCCCGCGGACGGTGAAGGTCACCGCGACCAAGCCCTCCGGCGAGGTCGTGGAGTTTGACGCGGTGGTCCGGATCGACACCCCCGGTGAGGCCGACTACTACCGCAACGGCGGGATCATGCAGTACGTGCTGCGCAGCCTGCGCGCCGGTTCGGCCTGATCCGGCGCCGGTGCCCAAGGTCAGTCCCGACCGCCTGCGGGCCCGCCGGCAGCAGATCCTCGACGGCGCCCGCGCCTGTTTCGCCCGGCACGGTTACGAGGGCGCGACGGTGCGGGTGCTGGAGGAGGAGATCGGCCTGTCCCGGGGGGCGATCTTCCACCACTTCGCGGACAAGGAGGCGCTGTTCCTGGCCGTCGCCGAGCAGGACGCGGCGGCGATGCGGCAGACGGTCGCCGCGCACGGCCTGGTGCAGGTGATGCGGGAGATGATCGCCGCGCCGGACGCCGAGCGGATCGGCACGCGGCTGGAGATCGCCCGCCGGCTGCGCACCGATCCCGGGTTCCGGCTGGCCTGGCAGCCGCAGCTCGACGAGCTGGGGGCGGCCGTGCGGGAGCGCCTGCGTGGCCAGCGCCAGCTCGGCGCACTGCGGGAGGACGCCGAGATCGACCAGGTAGCCAGCTATCTCGAGCTGGTCATGGAGGGACTGACGGCCCATCTGGCGGCCGGCCTGCCCGCCGACCGGCTGGACCGGGTGCTGGATCTGGTCGAAGTGTCGGTCCGGCAGGGCTGAGATCGGGGGCGATCACGACGTTTTCGGCCGCAGCAGTCGCCGCGCGGTCCGCCCGGCGCTGCGGCCCACCCCCCTACATCGTCCAGCCGAGTTGGCCGAAACACAGCGCCAGCGTCATGTGTCTGCGGCAAACTCCCTTGCTGCAGTGACCGGGTTGGTCAGGAGACGTCGATGGTGAGGACGGGAAGCCGGGCCGATTGCTCGTTGCCCGGGGCTGGCGGTGTCGCGGGAGGGTTTGCTTCTGGTCGACCGGCCTTCGCGCACGACACTGCGCGTGACACGCAGGTGCACAGCTTACGGCCGGCGGCGCGCTGGCCGTCGATGAGGAACACGTCGCGATGGTCGAGTACCCCGTCGACCTGCAGCACGTTGACCGTGCACAGGCCGCATTCACCCTTGCGGCAGTCGAACATGAGGTCCGCCCCGGCGTCGGTGAGCGCCTCGAGGATGGTGGTGTGGGTT
>DATDBV010000102.1:0-4744 GCA_036524715.1 Nakamurella sp.
GGAGGACCCCGACTTCGCCGCGGGGGGCGTCACCACCAGCTTCATCGAGACCCACCCGGAGCTGCTGACGGCCCGGCACTCCGCCGACCGCGGCACCCGGCTGCTGTCCTTCCTGGCCGACGTCACCATCAACAAGCCGTACGGGTCGCGGCCGCCCGGCCTGATCGAGCCGCAGCTGAAGCTGCCCGCCGTCGACCTGACCCATCCCGCGCCGCCCGGCACCCGGCAGGCCCTCGTCGACCTCGGGCCCGAGGGTTTCGCCCGGCGGCTGCGGGCGGCCCCGGACCTGCTGGTGACCGACACCACCTTCCGCGACGCCCACCAGAGCCTGCTGGCCACCCGGGTGCGCACCCGCGACCTGGCCATGATCGGTCCCGCGGTTGCCCGGCTCACCCCCCAACTGCTGTCCATCGAGGCCTGGGGCGGCGCCACCTACGATGTGGCCCTGCGGTTCCTGTCCGAGGACCCGTGGGAGCGGCTGGCGTCGATCCGCGAGGCGATCCCGACGATCGCGCTGCAGATGCTGTTGCGCGGCCGCAACACCGTCGGCTACACCCCGTATCCGCAGGCCGTCACGGACGCGTTCGTGGCCGAGGCGGCATCGACCGGCATCGACATTTTCCGCATCTTCGACGCCCTCAACGACGTCAGCCAGATGCGGCCGGCGATCGACGCCGTTCGGGAGACCGGCACCGCGGTGGCCGAGGTCGCGCTCTGCTACACCGGCGACCTGTCCAACCCGCGCGAGCAGCTCTACACCCTGGACTACTACCTGCGGCTGGCCGAGCAGATCGTGGCGGCCGGCGCGCACGTGCTGGCGATCAAGGACATGGCCGGGCTGCTCCGGGCGCCGGCCGCGCACACCCTGGTCACCGCGCTCCGCGCGCGATTCGACCTGCCGCTGCACCTGCACACCCACGACACCGCCGGGGGGCAATTGGCCACCCTGCTCGCCGCCTCTGCTGCCGGGGTGGACGCGGTCGACGCGGCCAGCGCCCCGATGGCCGGCACCACCTCCCAGCCGCCGATGTCCGCCCTGGTCGCGGCCACCGACTTCACCGGCCGGCCGACCGGGTTGGACCTGCAGGCGGTGCAGGACCTGGAGCCGTACTGGGAGGCCGTCCGGGCGCTGTACGCGCCGTTCGAGTCGGGTCTGCGGGCGCCGACCGGCCGGGTCTACCAGCACGAGATCCCCGGCGGGCAGCTGTCGAACCTGCGCCAGCAGGCCATCGCGCTCGGTCTGGGGCACCGGTTCGAGGAGGTCGAGGCCACCTACACCGCGGCCAACGCGATGCTCGGCAACCTGGTCAAGGTCACGCCGTCGTCCAAGGTGGTCGGCGATCTCGCCCTGCATCTGGTCGGTGCCGGAGTCGATCCGGCGGAGTTCGAGGCGGACCCGGGCAGGTTCGACATCCCGGACTCGGTGGTCGGATTCCTGTCCGGCGAGCTGGGTGACCCGCCGGGCGGCTGGCCGGAACCGTTCCGCAGCAAGGCGCTCGCCGGCCGCCGATACACCCCGCCGAAGGCCACGCTGTCCGACGAGGACGCGCAGGATCTGGTCGCGAACCCCCGGCAAACCCTGAACAGGTTGCTGTTCCCCGGCCCGGAGCGCGAGTTCCGGCAATCCCGGCAGCAGTACGGCGACCTGTCCGTGCTGCCGACCGTCGACTACCTCTACGGGCTGCGCCCGGGCGCGGAGCACATGGTCGAGCTGCAGTCGGGCGTGCAGTTGTACCTCGGTCTGGAAGCCACCGGGTCGCCGGACGAGCGGGGCCTGTGCAACGTCGTGACCACGCTGAACGGCCAGCTGCGGCCGCTGCAGATCCGGGACCGCAGCGTCGAGGTCGACGTGCCGGTGGCCGAGCGGGCGGATCCGGGCAACCCGTTCCATGTCGCCTCGCCGTTCGCAGGCGTGGTCACCCTGGCCGTCACCGAGGGTGATGACGTGGCTGCGGGCGGCACGGTGGCGACCATCGAGGCGATGAAGATGGAGGCGTCGATCACCGCCCCGCGGGCCGGGCGGGTGCAGCGGACCGCGATCAACCAGGTGCAGCAGGTGGAGGGCGGCGACCTGCTGCTCGTGCTCACCGACAACGCCTGAACCGGTCGGGACCCCGTGACCAGGATCGTCGCCGGCCGCTGGCGGGGCCGCCGGCTCGCGGTGCCCAAGGGGGTGGGCACCCGACCGTCCGCGGAACGGGTCCGGGAGGCGCTCGCCGGCTCGCTACAGGCCACCGGCGGGCTGGACGGCGCCCGGGTGCTGGACCTGTGGGCGGGCACCGGCGCGCTGGGGCTGGAACTGGCGTCCCGTGGGGCGTCCGCCGCGGTGTTCGTCGAGCGGGAACGGATGGCGCTGGCCGCGCTGCGGGCCAACGTCGGGACCCTGAACGAGGCGGCCGGCCCGTCCCTCACCGTCCTGCCCGGCGACGTGCTGACGGTGGCCCCCCGGCTGGTCGGGCCGTTCGACATCGTGGTCGCCGACCCGCCCTACGACCTGGCCGGAGCCGCCGTCACCGGCGTGCTGGTCGCGCTGGTCACCGCCCGCACGCTGGCCGCGCACGCCGACCTGATCGTCGAGCGCAGCACCCGCTCGGGTGAGATCGACTGGCCGGACCCGCTGGTGGCCACCCGCACGAAGAAATACGGCGACACGCTGCTCTGCTACGGTCGCGCCCCATGAGCGAGGCTTGCCGAGCGAATCAACGGCCGGGGACTCACGCGGTGTGTCCCGGCTCCTTCGACCCGCCCACCCTCGGCCACCTGGACGTGATCGGCCGGGCGGCCGGCCTGTTCGACCGGGTCACGGTCGCCGTCCTGGTCAATCCGGACAAGCGGGGCATGTTCTCCCTCGATGAGCGGCTCGAACTGCTGCGCGTCACCACCCGCCAGTGGCCCAACGTCGACGTCGACACCTTTCGGGGGCTGCTCGTCGACTACTGCCGGGAGCACGGCATCGCGGCGATCGTCAAGGGACTGCGGGCGGTCTCGGACTTCGACTACGAGCTGCAGATGGCCCAGATGAACCACGGGCTGACCGGGGTCGACACCTTGTTCATGCCGACCAGCCCCGCCTACTCGTTCGTGTCGTCGTCGCTGGTCAAGCAGGTCGCGACATACGGCGGCGACGTGCGGCACCTGCTGCCCGAGGTGGTCGCCGACGCGCTGGCCGCCCGCCTCGCGCCGCGCTGACCGGTCGGCCGGGCAGCCGGTTCCCCGGCGTGGCGGGCGGGGACCGGTGATTTCCCGCACGATTCCGGCCGGGCGTGTTGGCGCGGATGCGGGTCCCCTCCTTGTCAGACTGGACAAGCGTTGCCCGGCGACCGGCCGGGTTCCGCGAGCCTGCCAGTCGACCCGTAGGAGGTTTGTATGTACCGGGTTTTCGAGGCACTCGACGAGCTGGTCACCATCGTCGAGGAGGCCCGCGGTCTGCCGATGACGGCGTCCTGCGTGGTGCCGCGTGGCGATGTGCTGGAGCTGCTCGACGACGTCCGGGACGCGTTGCCCGGCGAGGTCGACGACGCGCAGGACGTGCTCGATCACCGCGACCAGATGATCGGCGAGGCGTCCGACAAGGCCACCACGATGGTGTCGGAGGCGCAGGCCGAGGCCGAACGGACGATCGGTGGGGCCAGGGCGGAGGCCGAGGCCACCGTCACCGGCGCCCGGGCCGAGGCCGACCGGACGGTGTACGACGCCTCCGCGCACGCCGAGGGCCTGGTGGCGCGGGCCAGGGAGGAGGCTGCCCGGATCGTCCAGTCGGCCCAGGAGCAGCACGATTCGATCATGGCCAGGGCGCATGCCGACGCCGAGCGGGCGATCGCCGCCGGCCGGGCGGGCTACGAGCAGTCGGTCGCCGACGGCAAGGCCGAGCAGGCCCGGCTGGTCGCCCAGACCGAGGTGGTTCAGGCCGCCTACACCGAGTCGGCGCGGATCCTGGACGGGGCGCACACCGACGCCGACCGGATGCGCAACGAATGCGACACCTACGTCGACTCCACCCTGGGCAACCTCGAGGAGACGCTGACATCGACCCTGCGCACGGTCGGGCGTGGCCGGACCGGGCTGCGCACCGGTGGCGTCGCCGATCTCCGCGATGATCGGATTTTCGCCCGGAGCTGAATCGGACATTACGATTCGCGTATGACCGTCGATGAGCCGGAACCCAGCGACTACGAGTCGCTGACCATCGACGACGACGGGCTCATCCGGCTCGTCTGGCCGTCCGGGGTGCGGATCACCGGGCCGTCCGCCCGGGCGGCGTTCGACGCGGTCAACCGCCTCAGCGCCGACCGGCGTCGGCCGATGCTGGTGGACATGGCGACCACGAAGGCGGTCGCTCGCGAGGCCCGGGCCGTGTTCGGGGAGCGCAGCGCGGCCTCCCGGATCGCCCTGCTCGGCCGCTCACCGGTCGACCGGGTGATCGCCAACTTCACCCTGGGGGTGAGTCAGGTGCCCTGCCCGACCCGGTTTTTCACCGACCGGGCGAAGGCATTGGCGTTCCTGCGTGAAGGACTTGGATGAGCCGGCCACCGATCGACGATCGCAGGCTGGACCAGTTGGTGGATCTGATCGTCCAGCTGGCGGCGGGCAACCTGAGCGCGCGGCTGGAGGCATCACCCGCCCGTGATTCGGTGGACGCGGTCATCACCGGCATCAACCTGCTCGCGGACGAGCTGGACACGATGTATCGCACCCTCGAGGAACGAGTCGCCGAGCGCACCGCGCAGCTTGACCAGGCCAAACG
>DATDBV010000103.1:0-10012 GCA_036524715.1 Nakamurella sp.
GCCGGCGGCAAACCGGGTGAATGCTCCGGTGCCGGCGGCCGCCCACCAGCGCCGGGCCAGCGCGGGCGCGGACACCACACCGACCACCGGCCGGTCGGCATCGATGCCCGGGTCGATCAGCGCGATGAGGGTCGCCCACACGGGGACGCCGCGGACGAAATTCTTGGTGCCGTCGATCGGGTCGACGATCCACCGTCGACCGCCGGCCGGCCGCTCCGCTCCGCCGAACTCCTCCCCCACCACCACGTCGTCCGGCCGCTCCCGGGCGATCAACTCCCGGACCGCGGTCTCCACCGCCAGATCGGCGTCCGAGACGGGCGTCAGGTCCGGCTTCGCGGTGACCCGCAGGTCGGACGCGCCGAACCGGGGCAGGCTGATCGCGTCGGCGAGGTCGGCCAGTTGCAGGGCAAACTCGAGGTCGGCAGGCACGGCGTCACTGTAGACATGCCGGCCGGTGAAGGCGCCTGATGGCGCCCTGGCAGGCTCGCCGAGCAGATGACCGATTCCAAGGGTCTGTGGTCGCGAGTGGTCCCGACTGCGGAACATTGCGTCGCTGGGGGCGACCGGATGTTCCGCGCGAGCAGTCCAGGACGCCTCAGGGTGCCGCACAGCGGGGGGTTGCGGAACATTGAGCCGCTGGGGGCGACCGGATGTTCCGCGCGAGCGGTCCGCGCGGCCGATAAGTGGGGGTTTGCGGGGGGTTGCGGAACATTGAGCCGCTGGGGGCGACCGGATGTTCCGCGCGAGCGGTCCGCGCGGCCGATAAGTGGGGGTTTGCGGGGAGTCGCGGAACATTGAGCCGCTGGGAGCGACCCGATGTTCCGCGCGAGCATTCCGGGCAGCCAAAAGGTGCCGGCTTGCGGGGAGTCGCGGAACATTGCGTCGCTGGGAGCGACCCCATGTTCCGCGCGTGCGGTCCGCGCCATCAACACTTGGAATCGTTCGACTAGCCTGGGCAGGCACGTTTCGTCCGGTTCACCCACCGGGAGGTTCGAGAATGCCGGCCGTACTGGCGTCCATCGCGGATCTGCTCGAGGGCATGGACGGTCTGGAGCCGCTGCCGGGCGCCGCGGGGGTGTCCGGCGCCGCGCTGCACCGGGGCCGCCGGGACGGCGATCGGTACGTCGTGAAGTTCCTGAACGGGCGAGACGACTGGACGCAACACGCCTCCGGCGTCCTGGGCGGCCCGGTGGTCCCGCTGTGGCAACGCGGGATCCTGAACCGGCTCCCCGACTGCATCAACCAGCCCATCGTCGGCGTCGCCATGGAGGGGTGGTGGGGTGACTGGCGGACGGCGGTGCTGATGCGCGACATCGGCGAGTGGCTGATCCCACCCGGCGACGAACCGATCCCGCTGCCAACGCACCGGCGGCAGCTGACCCATCTGGCCGAGATGCACGCCGCCTTCTGGCAGCCGGGACCCGAGTTCGACGTGGTGCCGGAGATGCACCGCTACCTGGAACTGTCGCCGTGGATGGCGCAGGCCGAGGCCGCGATCGGCTCGGACCACGTCGTTCCCCCACTCGTCGACCGGGGTTGGCGGCTGCTGCCGCAGGTCGCTCCTCGCGCGGCGGCCGTCGTCGCCGATCTGGCGCTGGATCCGAGCCCGCTCGTGCAAGCCCTGGCGCAGACCCCGACGACGTTCATCCACGGCGACTGGAAGCTGGACAATCTGGGGTTGGACGATCACGGTCGCACGGTCCTGCTGGACTGGGAGCTGCCGGGCATCAGTGCCCCGTTGGGGGACGTCGCCTGGTACCTGGCGATCAACTGCCGCCGCCTTCCCCAATCCAAGGAGGCCGCCATCGGCGACTACCGCGCCGCGCTCGCGGCGCAGGGCGTGGACACCGAACCCTGGTGGGACCGGCAGCTGGCGCTGTGCCTGCTCGGCGCGCTGGTGCAGTTCGGGTGGGAGAAGGCGCTCGGCGGGTACGACGACGAGTTGGCCTGGTGGGAGGGCAAGGCGCTCGACGGCGCCGAGTATCTGCCGACGGGTCCCCGATGAGCATCGAGATCGCGGCCGCCTACGGGGCGTCGGCCATAGCGTGGGCGCGGGGGCCGGACGCCGTGTACCGGCGGCTGGCCGACGCGATGCTCGCCCGCTCGCCGGTTCCGCTGCCCGGCGCCCGGGTGCTCGACATCGGGGCGGGCGCCGGCGCGTGCACTCGGGCGGCCCTCGCGGCCGGCGCCGGATTGGTCGTCGCCACCGATCTTTCGGCGGCCATGGTGCATGCGCTCACCCCGGCGCGGGTCCCGCGGGTGGTCGCCACCGCGGCGGCACTGCCCTTCCGGTCCGATGCATTCGACCTAGTCACCGCGGCCTGCGTGCTGGGCCACCTGCCGGATCCGGTCACTGCACTGCGGGAGGCGAGGCGGGTGGCGGCGGGCCTGGTGGCATCCTCGTTCCTGATCGGCTGGACCCACCCCGCCAAGTCCGCGGTCGACGACGCGATGCGGGCGTTCGGCTTTACTCCCCCACCCTGGTACACCCGGCTGAAGTCGACCACGGAACCGCTGGTCGACGACCCGGACAGCTTCCGCGCACTGGCGGCCGCGGCCGGCTGGGCGGAACCGACCGTCGAGATCATCGACGTGCCCGCGGGGCTGCGCACCCCTCGTGAGCTGGCGGCGTGGCGGCTGGGCATGGCGCACCTCGCACCGTTCGTCGCGGCCCTCCCGACCGGGGATCGGGCGCGCGCCGTCGCGGCGGCCGGACGGGCGGTCGCCGACCTGGCGGAGCCGATCATCCCGCTGGTGGTGCTGGCCGCCCGGTGAGCCAGCCGTCGACCAGGCGGTCTACATGCCGGCGGAACGTCTCCTCGTGCGCTCCTGCCTGCACCAGCAGCCGCGCAGCTCCGGCCTGGGCGCGCGTCAGCCATCTGCGTTCGCCGCCGACGGCGCCGAGTTCGCCGGCCCACCACCATGATTCGAGGGCGACCGAGGCGTCCGCGAGGTCCAGGTCCCGGGAGACGGCAGCCGGATCGAGCGGCTCGCGCAGCGCGATCGCGGCCCGGTGGCCCAGCAGCCGGGCCACCGATGCGTACCGCGGGATGCCCAGGGCGTGCGCGGCGGCGGCGAGCCGGTCCGCCTCCTGCCGGGCGGCCCCGGGGTCACCGGCGAGCAGGGCGAGCCGGCCACGCAGCAGGCGCGCCTTGAACTCCAGCCGCCAGCCGAACACGAGGTCGCCACCGAACTCGGCGGCCGCGCGCTCGAGCCGGGTGCTCGCCAAGTCCGGGTCGCCGGCCACGATCGCCGCCTCGGCCAGGTCCAGCGTCGCGGCGATGCGCAGCTCGGCGGTGCCCTGGCCGTCGCCGGTCTCCAGCGCCCGCAAGTGCGCGTCTACCCCGGCCTCGACCGCGCCGACGTTGCGCAGCACCCAACCGCCGAAGTTGGTCCCGCGACCGGCGAACCTGGTCACCTGCCGCCGGTCCACCTCGGCGGTGTAAGCGTCGAACAGGCGCAAGGCCGCGGCGGGACGGCCCGCCAGCGCGTGCGCGTGCCCGCCGAACAGCAGGCTGTGCAGGGTGGCCGCGGTCGGTCCCACCCCGGGGGCGGCCGGCCGGTCGGACGCGCCCGCCGTGCGCAGCGACGGCCGGAGCAGGGCGAGCGCGTCGTCGGTGCGGCTCTGATGGGCCCGCAGGATGCCCAGCCAGGCGCGGGCGGTCACCCGGTCCGTGCCGGTCGCGACCCGGGCGGCCCGGCCGAGCAGTGCCTCGGCCCCCGCGAGGTCGCCACCGGCATGCCGGATCCGTCCGCCGATCATCAGGCACCGGGTCCGGACGGCGGGGTCGTCCGCCAGCTCTGTCCCGTCGTCGGCGGCCTCCCGGGCGGCCCGGAACTCCCGTCCGAAGTAGGCCGCCCAGGCCCGAACCTCCAGCGCCGCCGGTCCCGGGTCGCCCGAGGCGTCCAGGTCCGCCAGCGCCGCCCGGTAGCGGCCGGTCAGGGTGTTCAGCCGGGCCCGTTCGAGCAGCAGGGCGGGTGACGGTCGGATCCGGACGGCGTCGTCCAGCAGCGCCCGCGCGGTGGCGTGGTCGAACCGCTCCGCCGCGCGACCGGCCGCCCGGCCCAGCCAGTCGGCGGCAAGCTCCCGGTCGTTGCCGTCCCGGGCGTGCCCGGCGACGGTCATCGGATCGACGTCCGGGCGACGAGCCAGGATGCGTGCAGCCGCCCGGTGCCAGCCCGAGGCGACCACGCCGAGCACGCCGGCGACCACCGCCTGCCGCACCAGCTCGTGCCGGAAGGCCAGGGACGGGCCGTCGGCCACGACCAGGTACCGATCCTGGGCGAGCTCGAGGTCGGCCAGCACGTCCATCACCGGCCGGCCCAGCACGCCGGACAGCAACTCCGGATCCGGGTTCCCGCCCAGCACCGCGGCCGCCCGCAGCGTCGGTGCCGCGGGCCCCAGCGACGCGCAGCGCCGGGTCACCGACTCCACCAGTCCGGCCGGCAGGACATCGACGTCGGTCTCCCGGGCGAGTTCGGCCAGCAGCAGCGGGTGGCCCAGGGTGCGGTCGAACAGCAGGTCGGCGCGGTCCGCGCCGACCAGTTCGGCGGTGGCGGCGCGGTCCAGCGGACCAAGGACGAGCCGCTGGTGGCCCGGGAACTGCTGGCCCTCGCCGGGCCGGACGGCCAGCACCAGGCACAGGTCCAGTGGCCGGCGCGCGACGAAGTCCACGAATGAGGCCAGCAGTGGACCGCCGAGGTAGGCGTCGTCCAGGACCAGCACCAGGGGGGCGGATTCGCCGAGCACCCCGACCAGGGCCCCGAACAGCAGGCCCGGGTCCGGGGCGCCGTCGGCCAGCAGCACGCCCGGTTCGACCTGGCCGGGCGCCCGGGTCGCCGGGGAACGGCCGGCGAGGGTGCTGATCAGCCTGCTCTGCGGTCCGTTCGTGGCACCGCCCGACCGGGCCAGATGGTCGGCGACGGCGACGATGACGACGTCGAGCGGGACGGCTTCGTCGTGCGGGCGGCAGGTGCCAAACAGCACCGTGCCACCGGCGGTCCGGCGGGCGTCCGTCCACGTGGTGAGCAGGCTGGTCTTCCCGATGCCCGCCTCGCCTTCGAGCACCAGCACCCGGGACCGCCCCGCTGACCGGCGCGCCCCGTCCAGGGCCGCCAGCTCGCGACGCCGACCCACCAGCGCCCCGCGCGGCGCGGACCGCTTCGCGGCCGGTGCGGCCGACCGGTCCCGCAGGATCCGGCTGTAGAGCCGCTGTGTCTCGACGGCGGGGTCGACACCGAGTTCCTCGGCCAGCCTGCGTCGGAATCGGTGGTACTCGGTCAGGGCAGCCCCCGACCGGCCGGTGGCGGCCAGCGCGGTCATCCGGATCGTCGTCGCCGCCTCGTCGAAGGGATCGAGCTCCACCGCCCGTGCCGCGGCATCGGCGGCCGCCGGCCACTGTTCGGCCGTCGCCAGCGCGGTCATGCCGGCATGCACGGCCCGGGCGACCAGCCGGGAGACCTCGGCCGACCGGTCGATCGCCCAGGTCGTCCGACCGGTCGGCATCCCACCCGGATCCGCGACCAGGGCCAACCGGGTCAGCGCCCGGACGGCGACCGGCGCGCCGGCCTGCCGTCGCTGGACCTCGTCGGTCAGCGCGGACAGGTCGTCCAGGTCGAGCCGGCCGTAGTGCAGCCGGTAGCCGGCGTCACGCCGTTCGATCGTGTCCGCCCCGAGTCGGGCCCGCAGCCGGCTGACCAGCACCGCGAGCTGGTCGATCGGCCGGGCCGGCGGGCGCTCCGGCCAGAGCTCCTCGACGAGCACGTCGAACGGCACGGTCCGGCCACGGCCGAGGGCGAGCAGTTCCAGCAGCCGGCGGGCCTTACGGCTGCCGACGGTGCGCGGATCGACCCCGTCGACGTCCAGCCCGCCGAGGAGACGAACGGAGATCGGGGCCACACCGGCATCCAACCGCGCGGCCCGGCCGCAGGGAAACCGCGCACCGCACTGCAAGGCCGCTGCAACCGCTGCGGCCATTGTTGGTCACGTCCAGATCTCCCAGCCGCCGAAGGGACGTCCCCATGACCATCACCGACACCGGCACGACCGCCCGGGCCGCCGAACGCAAGGCATTCACCGAACCCGACGAGACCCGCACGTTTGAACTCGGCCGGGTCGACCTGCTCCGCATCGGCGGGAGCGAGATCGGGCAGCTCACCCTGCATCCCGGGTGGCGCTGGTCCGAGCACGTCAAGCCGATCGCGGGCACCGACCTGTGTGAGGCACCGCATTTCCAGTACCACGTGGCCGGCACCCTGCACGTCGTGATGGCCGACGGCACCGAGTTCGACGCGCACCCCGGCGACGTCACGGCCCTGCCGCAGGGCCACGACGGGTGGGTGGTCGGCGACGAGGATGTAGTGGTCGTCGACTGGTGGGGCGCGAGCAACTACGCCAAGCAGTGACGGCGGGTCGCTCCTGACCGTGGCCCGGCAGGCCCCGTTCAGCGGGCTCGGACGGCTTCGGCACGTTCGACGATCCGGCCGATCTCGTCGACGAACGACGGCCACAGCGCCTCGGGCAGGTCGTGGCCCATGCCGGGGAAGGTGACCAGCCGCGCCCCCGGCACGGCGGCGGCGGTCGCCCGCCCACCGGACACGCCGATCAGCGGGTCGGCCTCACCGTGCAGCACCAGGGTGGGCACGGTGACCGCGGCCAGCGCGGCGGTGCGGTCCGGCGCGGCCAGCAACGCGGCGAACTGGCGGGCGCCGCCGGCCGGATCGTAGCGGCGATCGTAGGCCTCGCCGGCCCGGCGACGCATCCGCTCCTCGTCGAACGGGTAGCCGGGGGACCCGGTCTGCCGCCAGTTCGCCAGGGCCAGCGCGATCACCTCGTCCCTGGACGTGGCCGGTCGCTGGGTGACCATCCGGCGGGCAATGTCCAGCCGGGGCCGGCCGACCCGCCGGTTCCCCGTGGTGGACGAGATCGAGGTGAGGCTGCGCACCCGCTCCGCATGCTCCAGGGTCAGCACCTGGCTGATGCAGCCACCCATCGACAGGCCGACCACGTGCATGCTGTCGTGGCCCAGCGCGCCGATCAGATCGGCGGTGTCCCGGGCCATGTCGCCCAGCCGGTAGGCCGAGCGGCGGCTGACGAACGCCGCGACCGGTTGCCCCGGCGGCAGGTCGTCGAAGTGGGTGGACAGCCCGATGTCCCGGTTGTCGAACCGGGTGACGTGCGCTCCGGCCGCGGCGAGCAATTCACAGAACTCGTCCGGCCAGCCGAGCATCTGCGTGCCCAGACCCATGACCAGCAGGATCGGCACGTCCCGGGGATCGCCGAAGCTCTGGTAGGCGATCGTCAGCCCATTGGCGGGGGCGGTGCGGATGTCGTCCACCTGATCAGTGAATCAACCGCTCCAGCGGATCGCCGCCGCCCGGACGGGCCGCAGTTGTGACGTCCAGCACCGCCCACCGCCGCACCCAGAAATGGCCGCGCGGCCGGATCAGCGGATGGGTGTCCACCGCGTGGTCACCGTCGTCCAGCCCCCGATACCCCGCTCGGGCCAGCAGGTCGGCGAGTTCGGCCCGGGCGAACTCCCGCCGGCCGGTCTGCTCGACCAGCCGCAGCAGGGCCCGGTCGGTCGGCCAACCGACCGCACCCGGGTCGGTGAGCGGGCGCAGGTCCCAGGTGTCCGCCGACCTGTCCGCCGTGTCCCGGACCACCAGGTCGCCGGCCAGTTCCTGCCGAAGCCGGCGCTCGCCCAACCGGAAGGCGGCCACCCGGTTGATGCCCGCGCCCAGCTCCCGGGTCGGCAGCGGGCCGCAGGCCGCGATCATCCGGGCGGCGATCCGGGGAATCAGGTCCTCGCGCCGGTCGAAGGTTGCCGTGCCCGACGCCCGTCGGTCCCGGGCCCGTCGGCGCGCCGCCTCCCGGCCTTCGACGAACTTGGTGTGCCCGCCGCCCAGCGTCACGGCGAGCGCTCCCAGGGTCAGCGCGACGGCGACCGGGCTGGTCAGGAACGACAGCGCGCTGCCGAGCAGCGACCCGTCCAGGATGACGACCAGCGAGGCGATCAGCAGCAGGACCCACAGGGCGCACAGGGATCGGCCGGTCTCGCCGGCCTTGGCCCGGTCGTCGACCCGCGCGCCGGGGGTGGTGGTGACCACGAACGACCAGCGGGTGGCGACGGCCGTGCAGCCGGCGTGGATGGTGAAGGCGACCGCGCCGACCAGCGCCGCGCGCCCGCCGTCCGGGTCGAGCACGGCGTAGCCCAGCAGCAGCGCGGCGCTGAGCAGATCGACGACCACCACCAGCGCGAAGCCGACCCAACCGGCCTCGGTGGCCACCGCGGATCCGAGCACGGCCAGCACCAGTCCGCAGAAGATCGCGCAGGACGCGGCGACGCCGAACCAGTCGGGGACGTCGCACCGCCCCGACGCGGTCAGGCCCAGCACCGCGATCAGCACGCCGACCAGCAGGACCTTGCCGATCATCGAGGCAACCGCGCCCTGGCTGCGCCGGTGCCAGTTCGCGTACATCCACAGCGAGCGTCGCTGCCCCGTCCGGACCACTCGGCGCCCCGCGACAAGCGCGGCCACGATCGCCGCCGGCCACAAGATCAGCACCGAGATCACCGCCCCCGCGGCGAGTTCGTCGTCGCCGGCCTCGAGGTCGAGGCCGACGGGCGCCGCGCACTCGGCCGACGGGGTCTGCGCGATGCCCACCACCAGCAGCAGCACGATGACCAGCGCCACCGTGCTGCGGACCAGAACGGCCCACCGTCCCCGGCGCGACGCGGAACCGCGGGCATGCCGGCGCACATAGGAGTGCTGCAGATCCCGGGCCGGGCGGCCGGGCAGGTCAGATCGCATAGCCGTAGATCACCACGCGGCGCTCGGCGGTGCCGGGCAACCCGCCGGTTCGCCTGGGCGATGTGGACAACTCGGTTCGACCCGGGCCGCGACCCGCTACCGTCGATGCGTCGCGCAACCCGGCGAAGGGACGTCATGGCTCCGCTGACCGCCACCGAGCACATCCAGGACGAGGTCCGCGAACTGATCCGGCGCCGCGGCATCGACCCGGTGACCGACCACCGCTCCACCCGGCTGCTGATCGACGAGGTCGTCGCACACTACGAGGAACGCGTCCCGGTCTCCGCGCTGCCGCCGCTGCTCGACCGCGGCACCGCGATGCGGCACGTGTTCGACGCCCTGGCCGGTCTCGGACCGCTGCAGAAGTTCCTCGAGGATCCCGCAATCGAGGAGATCTGGATCAACCAGCCCGGCAAGGTCTTCATCGCCCGGCACGGCCGCTCCGAGCTGACCACCGTCGTGCTGTCCGCGCAGGACGTCCGCGACCTGGTCGAACGCATGCTCAAGCCGTCCGGCCGCCGACTCGACTTGTCGTCACCGTTCGTCGACGCCCTGCTGCCCGACGGCAGCCGGCTGCACGCGGTCATCCCGGACATCACCCGCGAGCACCTGAGCCTGAACATCCGCAAATTCGTGGTCGCCGCCAACGGCCTGGAGGACCTGGTCGCGCTGGGCACCATCACCACACACGCCGCCCGGTTCCTGGAGGGCGCCGTCGCCGCCGGGCTGAACATCATCGTCGCCGGCGGCACCCAGGCCGGCAAGACCACCCTGCTCAACACGCTGATCAATTCGATCCCGGCCCGGGAGCGGGTGATCACCTGCGAAGAGGTCTTCGAACTGCGCCCCAACCTGCCCGACGTGGTCGCCATGCAGACCCGGCAGCCCAACCTGGAGGGACACGGCGAGATCCGACTGCGGCGACTGGTCAAGGAGGCGCTGCGGATGCGGCCCAGCCGACTGATCGTCGGCGAGGTACGGCAGGAGGAATCCCTCGACCTACTCATCGCCCTGAACAGCGGCCTGCCCGGAATGTGCTCCGTGCACGCCAATTCCGCCCGCGAGGCGGTCGTCAAACTGTGCACCCTGCCGCTGCTGGCCGGCGAGAACGTCACCGACGCGTTAGCCTTCCCGACCCTGCCGTCTCAACATGGTCGACCGCGGTGTCGATCAATCACTCTCTCGAGCTGCCCACGGT
>DATDBV010000104.1:0-4137 GCA_036524715.1 Nakamurella sp.
TCGCGCCCGCGGTCGACCGGGCGCTGCTGCTCTCACTGGCCCAGACCTCCATCGGGGTGACGATCTTCCCGTTGGCGGCCGCCCTGTTCTATCCGCGGCTGGCGGCGGTGGCGCGAACCGCACAGGAGCAGGCGCAGGCCAGGCAGGAACTTCTGTCCGGCGAGGCGCGTGCCGTCCGGCTCGCCCAGGACCGGGCCACGCGCTCCGCCGCCATCGCCACCACCGTCGTCCCGTTGCTCGCCGCGCTCGCCGATGGTTCGGCCGACCCGCAGGATCCGGCGGTCCAGCGGGCCGCCAGGATCGAATCGGCCAGGCTGCGCCGGATCTTCGCCGAGACCGACGATGCGGATCAACCACTCCTGCACGAGATCGGGGCCTCGATGGCCGCCGCGGAACGGTCGGGCGTCGCAACGGTCCTGGAGGTGCGGGGCGCGGTCCCCGACCTTTCGGTGCCGGTACGGCGCGAGTTGCTGGACGCGCCGATGTCGTTGCTGGCCGATGCCCGGTCGCGGCCAGGGTGGTGCTCAGCGGATCGCCTGACGAGGTGTCGGTGAGCGTGGTGGCCGACTCACCGGACTTCCGCCCACCGGGCAACGTGCCGGGGATCTCCACGAGTGTCGCGACCGCCGGAACGGCGACGTGGACGCAGAGCAGCTGGAAGGCGGACACGTGACGACCCACCCCGGCGCGAGGGATCCCAACACGAATGAGCCGACGACGATCGAGCCCACGACGATCGAGCGCACGTCTGTCGCGGGTGCCGCACCGCTCCGGGTGGGTGCCGCACCGCTCCGGGTTGGTGCCGCACCGCTCCGGGTGGCCGTCGTCGACGATCACGACGTGGTGCACGCCGGCATCGAGGCGTGGTTCCACCAGTCCGACCGGCCGATCAGCGTGACGCGCACGTTCAGCGACGCGGATCCCGACCTGCCGGCGCGGATCGGGGAGGTCGACGTGGTGGTCATGGATCTGCTGTTCGACAGTGGCCGGCCGGAACTCGACCTGTTGCGCGGGGTCGTCGGTGCCGGGCATCGAGTGGTGGTGTACTCGATGACGACCGATCCGGCGACCATCCTGGAGGCCTGGACCTCGGGGCGGTGTGCTACCTGACCAAGGCCGAGGGTCGCGATCATCTGGTCGCGGCCGTCCAGGCGGCCGCCGACCACACGGGCTACATCGGGCCGAGCATGGCCGGAGCGATGGCCGACGACCGGCAGCCGCGCCGGCCGCGCCTGTCCCCGCGGGAGATGGAGGTGTTGTTGCACTGGTTCCGGACCGAGTCGAAGGAACTCGTCGGTGCCGCGTTGTTCATCACCCCCGCGACCGCAAACACCCATCTGGCCCGGATCCGTACCAAGTACGCCGCTGCCGGGCGACCGGCGACCACCAAGGCCGCGTTGATCGCCCGAGCCCTGCAGGACGGGATCGTCACTTTGGAGGAACTCGAACTCACCTGAGGTGCTCGAGGCACACCAAACCGATGTTCCGGCAGGTGTTGCATCTGACCCGGCCGCCGAAGTGCGTACGCCGGCCGCCATCGCAGTCATCGCACATCCGCAGACCACGGTGACACTTGTGACAGGTGCTCATCGCTCCCCCTTCGGTGGGCGGCCCGCCTCTCGGACCGCCGCGACGGCTCGGTCGACAGGAAGATCCACCCCCCAGGTGAATCTCGGCGACGGCCCGCTCCCCTCATGCGAACCGGCGCCTGACCGATGCCCGAAAGCGTAGGATTCACCCGTCCTGCCGCGGTATCGGCTGTTCGTACGACACCCGATCGGGCCTGGGACACCGGCAGGTTCGCCGGTTTCGTCACCCTGAGTGGCGGATCAGCCACCCACTCGCGGTCAGCGTCCCTCAGCCTCGACGAACGGCCCCTCGACGGCCGTCCCGGCCGGTTCCGCCGCCGCGGACAGCTCCGCCTGATCACCCGCGGCTGTGCCTGTCGTGGTCGCCGTGACCTGCACCTTCGGCAGCAGGATGTGCAGCAGCGGCCCGATCGCCAGGGCATAGGCCACGGTGCCCACGCCGACCACACCGCCGAGCAGCCACCCGATCGCCAGCACGGTGAGTTCGATCGCCGTGCGGACCAGCCGGATCGTCCCGATGCCGCGGGCGACCAGACCGGTCATCAGACCGTCCCGGGGCCCCGGACCCAGGCCGGCCCCGATGTAGAGGGCGCCGGCCAGCGCGTTGCCGACGACCGCCGCGACCAGCAAACCGATCCGGACGGTCAGGCTGTCCACCGGGGGAACGAGTCGCAAGGTGGCGTCCGTGGCGAACCCGATGATCGCCGCGTTGGCGATCGTGCCGACGCCCGGACGCTGTCGCAGCGGGATCCACAGCAGCAGGACCAGCACGGACACGATGGTGATCACCGTGCCGTAGGACAGCGGCACCCACCGGCCGACCAACTCGGTCAGGCCCAGGTGGAACACGTCCCAGGGGTCAAGGCCCAGCACTGCCCGCACCATCAGGCCCATGGTGAAGCCGTAGAGGAGCAGCCCGACCAGCAGCTGGGTGAACCGCCGGGGACGGCGATCGGGCGGGATCGGGGTGAGCAAGCGCATGCCGACCACTATTCGGGCAAGTGGTCTGGTAATCCAGGGCCAGTTGCGACAAACTGGTCTGATGAGCGACGCTTGCCGAGAGACCAATCAGCATCCTCATCGCGGACGGGCAGCACGATGAGCCAGACCACTCGGGTGTCCGCGGCTACCCTGGCGAAGCGTCTCGGGCCGGCGCCGGGTGGCCGGGAGCAGCCCACCTACCGGACGCTGGCCGACCGGATCCGGGCGGCCGTCCTGGACGGCCGGCTGACCGTCGGAACCGGTCTGCCGTCGGAGCGGGAGCTGTCGTCCGGGCTGGGCATCTCCCGGACGACCGTCAACGCCGCGTACGCGCTGCTGCGCGAGCAGGGCTGGCTCCTTTCTCGGCGCGGGTCGGGCAGCACGGTGCGGCTGCCGGCCGATCCCGCCCGCCCCGGATCCGCGGCGGCCGTCACCTCCTATGCGGCCGGCGGCATCTTCGGCTGGCGGGACGGCGTCGGCTGGCACGACGAGTCCGAGCAGGCGGCCGGCGTCATCGACCTCACCACCGCCTGCCTGCCCGCGCCGAGCGCGCTGACCGGCGCCGTCGCGCAGGCGGCCGAACTGCTCCCCCGCCATCTGGCCTCCGACGGCTACCTGCCGTTCGGTCTGCCCGAGCTGCGCGACGTGATCGCCGCCCGCTACACCGCCGCCGGAGTGCCGACGACGGCCGAGCAGATCCTGGTCACCTCCGGCGCCCAGCACGCGTTCACCCTGGTCCTGGACACGCTGTCCGGGCCGGGCGACCGGGTGGTCATCGAATGCCCGACCTACCCGGTCGCGCTGGACGCCGTCCGCAACCGGCGGCGCACACCGGTGCCGATCGGCCTGGGCGAACCGGGCGAGACCGCCTGGGACACCGAGCTGGTCGCGGCGACGCTGCGCCAGTCCGCGGCCCGGCTCGCCTATCTCATCCCGGACTTCCAGAACCCGACCGGATCGCTGATGGACGCGGGGACCCGGGAGGCGGTGGTCATGGCCGCCCGCCCGGCGAAAACCCTGGTGCTGGCTGACGAGTCGTTCCGGGACGTGCCGTTCCCCGGGGCGGCCGACCTGCCGCCACCGATGTCCGCGTTCGATGCCGAGAGCGGGACCCGGGTGATCTCGCTCGGGTCGGTGTCCAAGGCCATCTGGGGTGGGCTGCGGGTCGGCTGGGTGCGCGCCGCCCCCGCGTTGATCCAGCGGCTGGCCGCCACCCGCGCCCTGGGCGACATGGCCGGGCCGGTGCTGGACCAGCTGGTGGTGACCACGCTGCTGGCCGATCCGACTGCCGCGCTGGCGCAACAGCGCGCCCGACTGGCCACCGGTTTTTCCGCCCTGCACGCGGCGCTGACCGAGCAGCTGCCCGACTGGCTGCCGTCGCGGCCGTCCGGCGGGACGTCGCTGTGGGTGCGGCTGCCCGGCCCGTTCGCCACCGACCTGGCCCTGCTCGCGCCGTCGGTCGGTGTGCGGATCGCCCCGGGGCCGCGCTTCGGCCCGGACGGCACTATGGAATCGTTCCTGCGACTGCCGTTCACCGTGCCCCCCGGGCAGCTGGTGGCGGCCGTGC
>DATDBV010000105.1:0-7801 GCA_036524715.1 Nakamurella sp.
GTCTCACGTAGAGTGAGCATATGGTGGTCAGTGATGCCGAACGGACGGGACACGTCAGCCGAATGGCGGTAATCGTCGCGCGGGCGTTCGTGGCGGTGTTGACGGTGACGATCCTCGTCGCGAGCGGGACCGGGTGGTGGCTGGTGAGCCGGGCGGACGAGCGGATCCAGAGCAACGCCGTCTCCGCGTTGGACCGGGACGACCCGAACATCCGGTCCGCAGGTTCGGCTGCAGGTCCTGCCGGAGGTCTTGCCGCGGGCCCGGCCGGAGGCGCCGACCCGAGCGTCCCGGCGTCCGGGGCGGCCGAGAACGTACTCATCCTGGGGCTGGACACCCGGCCGCCCGATCAGGTGGCCCCCGGCGAGGGTACGTCCCAGTCGGACGTCATCATGATCGCCCACGTGTCGGCGGATCGGCAGCGCGTTGACCTGGTGTCGATCCCACGCGACCTGATGATCGCCGCGCCCACCTGCAAGGCGTGGGACTACTCGACCGGCACCCTGTCCGACCGTGACTTCGACAACCCGTACTCGGAGTGGAAGATCACCAACGCCTACGCGGTGGGCGGACCGGCCTGCACCGTCAAGGCGGTGCAGGCACTGACCGGACTGCGGATCGACCGGTTGATCGTGTTCGACTTCGAGGGATTCAAGAGGATCGTGGACGCGATGGGCGGCGTGTCGATGACCTTTCCTGGCCCGGTCGTCGACAACGGCACGACCGTCGTCGACGCCGGCGGCACCCGGGTCGTCGACGGCGACCAGGCGCTGGCCCTGGTGCGGGCCCGCAAGGTGGCCGGCGATCCGACCGGCGACCTGGGCCGGATCGGCCGGCAGCAGCAACTTCTCAGGGCGATGCTGACCCAGGCCACCAGCAGCGACCTGGTCGGCGACCCGGTCCGATTGAACACGACGCTGCAGACGATCATCGAAAACTCGGTGACCGACAACGTCACCCTGACGGACCTGGCGGAGCTGGCCGTCGCACTCCGCGGCACCGGGAATGCCGGGATCAATGACTACACCCTCCCGACGGTGCCGGACTCCGGTTCCGACGGGCTGCGGGCCGGCGACTCGATCGGCACCTACCTCGATGCGCTGGTCGCGGATCAGCCCATCCCCGCGGGTGTCGGTTGAGACCAGTCCGGAATGTTCAATCCCGCCCGCCCGCCCCCCCAGCCCGCCCGCCCACCCTGCTCACCCGTCGAACAGGGACGTGACCGAGCCGTCCTCGAACACCTCGTGGATCGCCTTGGCGATGAGCGGAGCGATCGACAGCACGGTCAGTTGCTCGAACTGGTGCGCGGGCGGGATGTCCAGGGTGTTGGTCAGGACCACCTCGGCCGCGCCGGAGGTGGCCAGCCGCTCGGCCGCCGGGTCGGACAGCACGCCGTGGGTGGCGGCGACGATCACCTTCAAGGCGCCCGCGTCCAGCACCTGCTTGACCGCCTTGGAGATGGTGCCGCCGGTGTCGATCATGTCGTCGACGACGATGCAGGTGCGGTCGGCGACGTCACCGACGACCCGGTTGGCGACCACCTGATTGGGCCGGCTCGGGTCGCGGGTCTTGTGGATGAACGCGATGGGAGCGCCGCCCAGCCGGTCTGCCCACCGTTCGGCGGTGCGGACGCGGCCGGAGTCGGGGGAGACGACCGTGAGATTGTCGTCGACGTAGCGGGAACCGATGTAGCCGGTGAGCAGCGGCTGGGCGAACAGGTGGTCGACCGGACCGTCGAAGAAGCCCTGGATCTGGTCGGTGTGCAGGTCGACGGTCATCAGCCGCTGGGCCCCGGCGGTGCGCAGTAGGTCGGCGATCAGCCGGGCGGAGATGGGTTCGCGGCCGCGGTGCTTCTTGTCCTGCCGGGCGTAGGGATAGAAGGGCAGGACGACGGTGATCCGCTTGGCCGACGCCCGCTTGAGCGCGTCGATCATGATCAGTGTCTCCATCACCCAGGTGTTGATGGGCACGCCGCAGGACTGGATGAGGAAGGCGTCGCAGCCGCGGACCGACTCCTCGAACCGGACGAAGATCTCACCGTTGGCGAAGTCGTAGGCCGACTGCGGGGTGACGGTGACGTCGAGGTACTTGCCGACCTCGTCGGCCAGCTCCGGGTAGGCGCGACCGGAGAAGAGCATCAGGCTCTTGCGGGTGGTGATCGACAGTGAGTTCACGCCGGACGATCTCCTTGGGCCGTTGGTCTGGTGGTCACGACGTGCTCGGCTCGTCGCGGGTGGGGAGCTGGACGGGTTCGTCGGCGATCGCGGCCCGGGCGGCGGCGGCGGCCTTGGTGCCGGCCCGCTTGCGCATCACCCAGCCGGGCGCGGCGTGCTGGCGGCCGCGGGCCACGCCCAGGTCGCCGGGACCGAGGTCGTCGGTGATCGTCGAGCCGGCGGCCACGTAGGCGCCGTCGCCCAGGGTGACCGGGGCGACCAGGGTGGAGTCGCTGCCGACGAACACCTGATCGCCGATGACGGTCGGGTACTTGTGGTCGCCGTCGTAGTTGGCGGTGATGGTGCCGGCGCCGATGTTCACCCCGGCGCCGATGGTGGTGTCACCGATGTAGGACAGGTGCGGCACCTTGGAACCGGGGCCGACGGTCGACTTCTTGATCTCCACGAACGCGCCGGCCTTGCTGCTCGCCTCCAGCACGGCCCCGGGGCGCAGGTAGCTGAACGGCCCGACGCTCGCGCCCGCGCCGATGGTGGCCTCTTGGGCATGCGAGCGGATCACCGAGGCGCCGTCGGCGACGGTGCAGCTGATCAGGGTGGTGTCCGGGCCGATGGTGCAGCCCTCGCCGATGCTGGTGCCGGCCCGCAGCTGGGTCCCGGGGTGGATCTCGGTGTCCGGGCCGATGGTGACGTCGGCGTGGATCCAGGTGGTGGCCGGGTCGTGCACGGTGACCCCGGCCAGTTGTGCCTTGCGGACCAGGCGGGCGTTGAGCACCCGGGCCATCTCGGCCAGCTGCACCCGGTCGTTGACGCCCTCGGTCTCCACCGGGTCGTCGGCGTGCAGGCTGCCGACCCGGCGGCCGTCGCCCTGGGCGATGCCGACCACGTCGGTCAGGTACCGCTCGCCGGCGGCGTTGCTGTCGGTGAGCCGGCCGAGCGCGTCGGACAGCACGTCCCCGTCGAACGCGTAGACCCCGGAGTTGACCTCGTTGATGGCTCGCTCAGCGTCGTCGGCGTCCTTCTGCTCGACGATCTTGAGGAGCGCACCGCTGTCGTCGCGGATGATCCGGCCGTAGCCGGTCGGGTTGTCGACGGTCGCGGTGAGCACGGTGACCGCGTTGCCGCTGATGGCGTGGGAGTCGGCCAGTTGCTGCAGGGTGCCTGGTCGCAGGAGCGGCACGTCGCCGTAGGTGACGAGCACGGTGCCGGACAGGGGCCCGGTGACCTCAAGCGCGCAGGCACAGGCGTGGCCGGTGCCCTTCTGCTCCTCCTGGACGGCGGTGGTGACCTTCGGCAGGTCGTCCGCGCCGGTCAGGAAACCGCCGACGTCATCCCGGCCGTGGCCGAGGACGGCGACCAGGGTGGCCGGATTCAGGGCGGCAGCGGAGCTCATGGCGTGCCAGATCAGCGGCTTGCCGGCCA
The DNA here is from genome assembly GCA_036524715.1 of Nakamurella sp. GTDB lineage: Bacteria > Actinomycetota > Actinomycetes > Mycobacteriales > Nakamurellaceae > Nakamurella. Next base: position 3,591 of record DATDBV010000105.1, read on the forward strand.
GTTCGTGCAGCACCTTCGGCCGGTTCGAGCGCATCCGGGTGCCCTGGCCCGCCGCCAGCACGATGACGGCGGCAATGCTCGTGGCCTGGGGGGTTGGGCTGGGGTTGGGGTCGGCTGACCTGGGGGGCACGGTTCATCCCTCCTGCGAACTGCTTCGCGGACTGTGGCGGCCTGGTCGACTTCCGACTGCGTTCCACCCGCAGCGGCGAGGGTCCGATTCCGATGGTAGTCCGGGGTGGTTGTCGGCCTGGCCACACGCCGCGCGTCATCGGGCGGCTCGTGCATGCAGCGGGCACATGCATTGTGGCGCTCCGCCGCCAGGATTCGAACCTGGACCATTGGAACCAAAATCCAAGGTGCTGCCGTTACACCACGGCGGATCGCAGGTGCAGTCTCTCACGACGGATGACACCGTCCGGGGGACGCGTCTACGGACGGTCCGCGGTACCCCGCGGGACGATCCAGCGAACCTCTTGACCTGTGACCGACGCGATCATGTCGTATTTGTGGTCGTAGTGCAGCAACGCGACGCGGTGTCGTTCGGCCGTGGCCGCGATCAACAGGTCTGGCAGGGCTGCGCCGCGGTGCTCGCTCCGCGCGGCCAGCACCCCCTCGACCTCCAGGGCGCGCTGCCACACCTCGTCCGGCATGGCCACATTCTCGAAGCCGTCATGCATCTGGCGTTGACGGCGGAGGTACTCGTCGGGGCTGCGGGCCGAGTACAGCACTTCGAGTTCGACCATGCCGCAGATTGCGATCTGCCCGGACTCGATGAGCGGAGCAAGTGCCGCGTCAACGGCGCGACGGTCAAGTCGTGCCAAAGCGCTCGTGTCTGCCAGATACCGCGCTACCGCCGCCACGCCCGGTCCATCACCGTCACGTCCGCAGCCGCAGCGAGCGCACCCGCCCGCGCATCGTCCAGGAATTGCCGGCGGGCGGCGAGGGCGACGACCTGAGCCAGCGCAGCGTTGACGGTGTCCTTCTTCGTCCTGGTGCCGAGCACGGCACCGGCGCGCTCGAGGAGTTCATCGTCAGCGTCGATCGAGGTGCAGGTCATCTGACACCTCACGCGACGAACTAGCTGGATATCAAGATGGTAGGGCATCAGATATCCGATCAGTGGCCCGGTCAATATCAACGCCCCGTAGCGGGGTCGTGCTACGGACGCGTCAATCTATTGCGGTTGCTGGCACCCCCGAGCGGTCGCGCATGGATGGCGCGCCAGGAGGTGGGCGCCGGACCCGGCCGGCTGGGTAGGGCCACCCATGCGGAGCGCGCGACCACGGCCATCCGGGAGGACCGCTGCCGCCAGGATCGCCCGCACCTCGGCCTCGGTGCTGCGACCGGCGTAGCAACCGCTGCTGATGCCCAAGGTCTCGCCAATCTGGGCTGCCACTGGCGCAACGATCGCGACGTTTTGGTATGCTGTATGTGTTGTTGTTGCGGAGGTGGTCGGTGACCAGCGTCGATGTGACAGTCCCCAAAGGGATGAACCCGGCGGCTTTCCGTCGAGCCCTGAACCAGATCGCGGCGAGCAGCGCAGCCAGTGCCAGGATCGCGGCGGTGATGGAGCAGCAGGACGTGGAGACCGGTCCGGCAACTGCTGCCCAACTCGCAGCGGTCGAGCACCTGTGGCGGCATTTGATCAGTCACTACGGGGCGTACGGCGCCGCGGATATAGCGCGGATGCGGGGCGCGAAACCTACGAACCGTTCGATCGCGACGAACCTCGCCAAGTCGCATGGACTGATCGGATTCCCCCGCGGGAACGCGAAGGTTTACCCGGCGTTCGAGTTCAAGGGGTCCGAACCTCACCCACAATGGCCCGCCGTGTCGCGGCCGCTGATCGAGGCAGGCTGGGACGGGCAGGACATCCTGCTGTGGATGGTCTCGCCTCACCCTGCGCTTGATGGCCGTGAACCTGCTGCCCTCATCGACAGAGCTGAGGTAGGTGCGCTGATCCGGCTGGTCGAAACTGAGGCGCGTGGCGTCTGGTGACCTTGAAATCACCCCCCGATCCGCTGGAACCGAAGGTCGAAACCATCCCTGCGGGGACAATCCTGTACAGAGTGCACGAGCCGGTGTTCCCGTCCGGCGCCGTCAACGACGGCACCGTCATGAACCCGGGGTTCGGTAAGCCAACCAGGTTCGCCTTCTTCGGCCACCCGGTCGTCCCCGTGCTGTACGCGGCGGACCAACCCGAAGGCGCCGTCCATGAGAGCATCCTCCACGATGCCGAACCAGGAATGTTCGTCCCGCGCGTGAACTGGCAGTCCAAGGTCCTGTCCGCCATCCAGGTCACCGCCGATCTGACCGTTGCTTCCTTCCACAGTGACGGCCTCCGCCGATTCGGGCTGTACTCCGCGGACCTCACCGACACCGACTCCACGACGTATGCCCAGACCGTCCGGTGGGCGGAGGCGGCATGGCGCGAGGGAGCGCACGGCGTGGCGTACATGTGCAGGCGATACAACTCCAGCAAGGCCCTCTGCCTGTTCGGGGATCGCCTGCCAACCAACACTTTGCGGCCCATCCCGGGCCATGCGGCTACCCGCGTATTCATCCTTCCTGCGGACGCCGAGTGGTTGGCCGCCCTCGCATTGGCGATGCGGGTAGTCATCCGTCCGTAGGTCGGCGTCCCCTTCGAGGCAGGGTGGAGCGTAGATCTGTCGGGGAACACGAGTCGGGTGGTGGTGCGGCCGATCGGGATGACCTCCACCGCAACCGCCGTGCCCGGGGCGCGCGATGTGGGCGTCAGCGGTGACGAGCGTCGCGCCGAGTGCCTCGGCGCGGCCCAGGAGCCACTCCACGGCCGCGGACGAATCCAGCACGATCACCGATCTGCAAGGTCCAGTTCCGCCGCGCGCTTCGCGCCGGGTTTGTTCGGGCGCGCCGGCAATTGTGGGCGCGCCGTGCGTATTGTCGGCGCTGACCAGTGCTCCGGCGGGACGCCGCATTGGGCAGGGGTGGTTGCCGATCAGCCGTTCTGCCACGGGTCGATGAGCTCGACTCCGGTGCCCTGGAAGTGCTCGATGTTCCTGGTGGCGACGGCGAAGCCGCGAGCGGCCGCGATCGCGGCGATGTAGCCGTCCGCCATCGGCAGCGGGCGACCTGAGGAGCGCGCGACCACGGCCATGTGTGCGTAGCGGCGTGCGGCGTCCGCGTCGAGCGGCAGGATGCGGCCGGGGAACAACGCGAGCAACGCGTCGAGCGACCTCGAGAGTCGGTCCTTCCCCGCCCCGGCGGGCAGGGCGCCGATTCCGAACAGCAGCTCGGCGAGCGTGACGCTCGAGAGGTTGAGGCTCTGCGCGTCCTGGCCGTTCAGCCAGGACATCGCCGCGGGGTCGGGTCGCGGCCGCATCGCCTCCGAGATGACGTTGGTATCAAGGACGATCACGCCAGATCCTGTGGCGTCGCCGGTGTTCTGTCCCGAATCGCATTGAGGGCGTCGACATCGTCATCGCTGAGGGCCAGGTCGCGGCCAAGCGCGGCAAGGGCGTCGCCCAGCAGAACCCGCTGATCCGGGAGGACCGCGGCGGCCAGGATCGCCCGCACCTCCGCCTCGGTGCTCCGGCCGTGCGCGGCGGCCCGGAGGCGCAGGGCGCGGTGGACCTCGTCGGGAACGTTCCGCACCGTCAGCACTGCCATCACATCACCTCGTCTCCGGTGACAGCATTCTAGTCAAGTGCAGTCATGTGTGGCCAAATTCGCTTCGGGTTCGCGGGAGGTGGTCCGAAGGCGAACGATGGAGCCGACTACCTCGGTGCCTCGGGTCACATGCCGATCGTCCGATCGGGTTCCGACGCGATCAGCCGCGCTTGACCGCCGACCAAGGTCCTGACTATTCGTCGTTCAAGGATCGGCAGATCGGCGGCTTGAGCTTCGCACGGTGGCAGGCGTCGAGCGCCCGCGAATGGCCCCCGGGGGCGAGGTGCAGCGATCTGCAGATCGGCGGATCCGTCTGTGCAGATCGGCGAGTTGCTGGCGGTAGATCGGCGAGCCTCGTAGTGTGAATCGGCGAAGTCGGGGACTCGGATGTCACGATGGCGCCGATCACCCGGCACGCTGAGCCGCGCGTCCTTGAGGCCCTCGGCTGCGTCGTCAGACATTTCGTCGAGAATGACGGGCCTCCGTAGTGACAAAGTCACCGAACGGGCCGACCTGAATGACCACGGGCCGACTTGCGTGTCACACGACAGACAGCCGGGTCC
>DATDBV010000106.1:0-6328 GCA_036524715.1 Nakamurella sp.
CGACGTGTGGGGTGTGTTCGCCGCCGAAGGTCCGGGCGTGCGGGTGGAGGCGAGCCCGGCCGCGGGCCGCTGGGTGCTGCACGGCACCAAACCGTGGTGCTCGCTGGCCGACCGGCTGGACCGGGCGCTGATCACCGCCCAGCTGCCCGCCGGCGGCCGGGGGCTGTTCGCGATCGATCTGACCGACAGCCGGGTGACGGTCGACCCGGCCACCGATTGGGTCGCCCGCGGCTTGGTCGAGCTGCCCTCGGTCCCCATCCACCTCGACGACTGCCCGGCCGAGCCGGTCGGCCCGGCGGGCTGGTACCTGAACCGGGCCGGGTTCGCGTGGGGCGGAATGGGTGTCGCCGCCTGCTGGCTCGGCGGGGCCATCGGCGTCGGGCGTGTCCTGCACGCCTCGACCCGGTCCCGGGAACCGGATCAGATCGCGTTGATGCATCTCGGTGCGGTCGATGCCGCGTTGACCGGCGCAGCCCACCTGGTGGTGGCCGCGGCTGATGCGGTGGACGGCGGGTACGCCTGCGGTGCCGCCGGGGTGCTGTGGGCGGCGCGGGTCCGCGCCGTCGTCGCGAGTGCGGTCGACACCGTCCTGCTGCGGGTGGGGCACGCGCTCGGCCCCGGGCCGCTGGTCGCCGACCCCGACCACGCCCGGCGGGTGGCCGACCTGCAACTGTATGTGCGCCAACACCATGCCGAGCGGGACGAAGCCGCACTTGGCGCGCTCGTGCGAGACCACCTGGCATGGCCATGAGCACCCTAACGGCCACGTTCGACCGGCGGGACCCCGGCACATCGGAAGAACGGTGGCGTTCGACCGGGATACTCGACCGGGCGTCGCCGCTGGACCTGGCCGGCGTGCGCCGAATCGTGGTGCTGTCGGCGCACCCGGACGACGAGGCACTCGGGGCGGCTGGGCTGATCCGCCGCATGCACTCGCTCGGCGCGCAGGTCGACGTCATCGTCGCCACCGACGGCGAGGGGTCGCACCCCGGTTCGCCGACGCATTCCCCGGAGCGGATCGCCGCGCTGCGTCGGGCCGAGATGCGCCGTGCACTAAGGCAGCTGGCTCCGCGGGCACGGCTGCGGCGATTGGGCCTGCCGGACGGAGACGTGGCCGCCCATCACGAGATCCTGATCGGTGAACTGCGCGCGGCGATCGGCCAGGAGTTCTGCGGCACGTTGCTGGTGGCGCCCTGGCGCGACGACGGTCACCCGGACCACCAGGCGGTCGCCCGAGCCGTGGAGCGGGTGGCGCGGGAGACCGGGACGTCCGCGATCGAGTTTCCGATCTGGGGCTGGCTCTGGGCCGACCCGGACGACCCGAGGCTGGATCCGTCGAGGCTCGCAGTGCTGTCGCTCACGGACGACGAGCGAGCGGCCAAGGAACGGTCGATCGGCGAGCATCGCAGTCAGGTTCGTGCCATCGGCGATGCACCCGCCGACGAACCCGTGCTCACCGAACGGTTTCTCCGACACTTCCGCCGGCCGTACGAGATCTTCCTGCCGTTCCGGCGATCCCTGACGAGCGACTATTTCGACCGGCTCTACCGGGACTCGGAGGATCCGTGGCAGCTGGGCCGGAATTGGTACGAGCAACGCAAGCGGGACCTGACCGTCGCGGCGCTGCCCCGACCCCGATTCCGATCCGCCTTCGAGCCCGGCTGCGCCGGCGGCCTGCTGACCGAACGGCTGGCGTCCCGCTGTGACCGGCTGTTGGCAACGGACATCGCGGCCACGCCGGTCGACGTGGCCCGTCGCCGCGTCGCCGGCCGGCCGAATGTGCGCGTCGAGCTGCGGACCATTCCCCGGGACTGGCCCGACCTGATGACATTCGATCTGATCGTGCTGTCCGAGATCGGTTACTACCTCGATCGAACCGATCTGTCGCGGCTGATCGTGCGAACGGTCGGCTCGCTCGCGTCGGACGGCGTGGTCGTCGCCTGCCATTGGCTCCACCCTGCACTGGGTTACCCGCTCACGGGCGACCAGGTGCAGGCCGCGTTCGTCGCCGAGTCCGGCCTGTCCCTGGCGGCCACCCATCAGGAGGAGGACTTCCGGCTGGACGTGCTGACGGCACCCGGGATGCCGTCGGTGGCCCGCTGGGAGGGTCTCCTGCCATGACAGAGGACCGGTCCACCGATCCAGCCTCGATCGGCCTCGTCTCGATCGGTGTGGTGATCCCGGCACGGGACGAGGCGGCCCGGATCGATCGGTGCCTGACCGCCGTCATGGCGTCGGCGGCCGCGCTCGCGCGTTCCGGTCATGTCCCCATCGACGTCCGGGTCGTGGTGGTGGCCGATGCCTGCACCGATCACACCGTGCGCCTGCTCTCCGGCTGGCCCTCGGTCAGCACGGTGGTCTGCATGGCCGGCGCGGTGGGTACCGCTCGGGCCGAGGGTGTCCGTCACCTGCTGAGATCGTGGGATGCGGACCGGATTCCACCGCACCGAAGCTGGATCGCGAACACCGACGCGGACTCGGTGGTCCCCTCCTCATGGCTGACCGTTCATGCGGCCGCCGCTCGCCGCGGGGCGGCCCTCCTGTTGGGCACCGTGCGTCCGGATCCATCGGAGATCGACAGCAGCGTAGAGCGCAGTTGGTATTCCCGGCACCAGTTGTCGGACGGTCATCGTCAGGTCCACGGGGCCAACCTCGGGGTGCGTGCTGATTGGTACCTGGCCGGTGGAGGGTTCCCGACACTCGAATCAAAGGAGGATGTCGGGCTCGCGGCGAGCGTTGCCGTCGCCGGCGGACCCGTCGAGCGCACCGCAGCCGCCGCCGTGCTGACCAGCGCGCGACTGGTCGGCCGGACGCCCGGTGGGTTCGCCGAGTACCTTCGTGGGCTGTGCTCGCCGGGCGACGACGCTCGGGCGGACGGCGGCTCCCACTCGGGCGAGACCGCCGCGGCGTTGGCGTAGTCCCGGGAGTCGGGTCAGCTCCGCGCGCAGACCGCATCGGGCGGGTTCCCGGCCGGCCACCACGGGAACAGGCACTGATCATGTCCGTTCAGCAGTCAGAGATGGCGAGCCGTCCTCCCGGCGCGCTCGCACCCGGCTGGACGAGGGTCTACGCCGAGCTGCAGGCCGTCTCCGACGGCCGGGTCCGCCGGAGCCTGCTGTGCGGCCGGCTCGAACCGCATCTGTTGGATGGTCGCGACGTGATCTGGCTGTTGCGGGCGTGGGCTCGATCATCCGGGCACCGAGTCGCCTGCTGTCCGGGACCGTTTACGGCAGGCTCCGGGTACGACCTCGACCGATGAAGCCGACCACGATGCCGGCGACCAGCAACACGGCCGCGACGATCAGCAGCCACTTCAGGGCGGTGAACAACAGGCCGCCAAGGCCGAGCAGAATCGCCAGGACGATCAACACGATGGCGAGTACCATTTCGAACTCCTGTTCCAGTGAATGCGCCGGTATATCCGCGGGCATTGAGTACCCGCGGATGGGGCAGGAGAAACGTTCGCACCGGCGGGGAGTTCGCCGCGGCCCCATCGACCGAATTCGTGGCGCCGCGCTCGGGCACTCGTGCCGCGACGTTCACCGCGCAGTTCATTGACGCGCTGGGCATGCATCCGATGTCGGAACGGCAGCCCGTCCCGAGGGGTCTGGCGGCTCCGGCGGAGGGGTCGCCGGGTTGCTCGCCAACCAATACGTCGCCGCAGTGGCGCGGGAGCGCGGGATCACCGTTGCCGCGGCAGAATCTCTCGCCGCCGGCAAGATTGCCGTCTGCCTCGCGGCGGCCGAATCGGCAAGCGATTGGTTCCGCGGCTCGTTGGTCGCCTATGCGGAGGTGAAATTCGACGTTCTCGGCATTCGGCCATGTCGTGCACGGCCTCCTGACCGCATCCGCTCGGCGCGACGAAGGGCCGACCCGACCGGTCCTCCGCGTCGCCGGGCTGCTCGCCGACCAACATCACCTGGGCGGTCCGCTCACCGGACCCGAACACCGCCTTGCGTGGCCTCGCGGTACAGCTCGCAGCCCCGGCAGTCCTGCACCGCAACTGCCAGCCGACCCAGGTCATTGCCCGCCGGGACGAAAGGCAGCGCCGTGCCTTCAGCTTCGCGCATTGCCTTCGGACTCGTCGACCAGAACGTCGTGACGGGCATAGTTGCCGCTCGGGTGCCCGAGGCTTCGATGGAAGTCGTCATGCCGGTCGAGCATCTCCTGGGCGACGTAGCCACCACACTGCGGACACACCACGGCTCGTCCGGCGCCGGCGGTGCCTGCGCCGGGTTCGAAGGATGCGGTCGAGTCCCCGCGCAGCCGACCCCCCGGCGTCTCGTCCCCGCGTCCATCCGGGTCGCCCGGGGCCGGTTGGTGACCCCCGCCGAACGCCGTGCCGGATTGGGATGGCTGTGTGCCGTTGTTCATGGCCGAACTGCCGGAATCGTGCAGTCCGTAGTGCCCGCGAAGGTCGTCCTCGTCCTGCGGGCTCAGCGGTTGGTCCGCGGCGAACCGGGGCGAATCCTTGATGGTCGCCGTTTCGTAGGCGGCGCGCAACTCGTCCCCCGTCAGTTCCACCCGGTACAGGGGCACGAACGATTCGCTCCGGCCGAACCAACCGGTCTTGACCGTCACCCACGTCGGCTCGCCGCTCCGGTCGTTCAGGAATACCCGGCTGATCTCGCCGATACGTTCACCGTCACGGTCGAGCATCTCGTGGCCCACCAGACTGCGAGCCTGCTCCTGGTTGATCATTGCCTCTCCTAGTGTTCGGGTCTGCCTGTGCAGTTCCCGTTCGCCGGCGAGTCAACCCGGGCCGCGGCCGCCGCCCGTCGGAGACGGCCGTTCAACATCTGCGCAAATCGGGTACTGACCGGGTGCCACAACCGCATGACTTCGGCCCGGAGGACAAGATGAGCAGACCAATGAATCCCACCGGCGACACGGGAGAGTCGATCGGTCGGGAGCCCGGTCCGGCAGCGACCGGCTCCCTCGGACCGGTCATGCCAACCGAGCGGCGCGCCGACGACACCGACCACTTCGATGATCCAACCGCCGTGGGACGCCCGGCCGCAACGGCGGTCCCGGGCGAGTCCGGAACCATGACGAACGCGGACCCTCGGCTGGACCAGCGCGAGCTCCTGGTGCGACAACGCGAGCGTTTCGGCGGAATGAAGATCGGCTCCGCGTTCTTCGGCTGGCTCGCGGCAACCGGGCTGATCGTGATGGTGATCGCGGCGCTGGCCGCCGCGGGGGTGGGCATCGGGACGGTCACCGGAACGACGGTCGACCAGGCGCTGCAGGAGGGGCAGACCGGCACGCAGACAGTCGGGCTGATCGGCGGGATGGTGCTGTTGATCATCCTCTTCGCGGCATACCTCGCCGGAGGCTATGTGGCCGGCCGAATGGCCCGGTTCAACGGGGCGCGGCAGGGCCTGGCGGTGTGGTTGTGGGGTGTGGTGATGACCGCCTTGATCGTGGGGATAGCCGCACTTGTCGGATCGCAGCAGGACATCACGGCCGTGTTCAATCTGCCTCGGCTGCAGATCGGTGAGCAGACCGGCACCATCGCGACCCTCATCGGCATCGCCCTCGCGGCGGTTGTCGCCCTCGTCGGGGCGATCCTGGGCGGCCTGGCCGGCATGCGGTTCCACCGAAAGGTGGACCGTACCGATGTGCTGGACCGGTCGGCCGGTTGACCGCGCGGTGGCGTAATCCAACGGATCAGTCGGCATGTTGCGGAGGCGAGAGATGAATCGACCGATGATGGATGGCAGTGTCGATCGGGGGGTCGATCCTGGGGTCGATCGGGTGCGCGCCTGGACCGATCCGGATGTCCTGGCCGACCTGGATCAACAAATGGTGAACCGCCTGCGTCGGCTCGCCGACGAAGGACCGGAGGCAATATCGAACCGGCTGCGACGGCTGGACGAGGAATCGGACATCGAGCGGGTTTTGGAGGTGAACGCCTCTGTGGTGGCCATGCTGGGATTGGGCCTCGGAATCCTGCGGGGCAGACGATGGCTGATCCTGCCGCTGCTGGTTCTGTCGTTTCTGCTCCAGCACGCGATCCAGGGCTGGTGCCCACCGCTTCCGCTGCTGCGCCGCATGGGCTTTCGAACGCGAGCGGAGATCGACGCGGAACGAACCGCTCTGAAGTATCTGCGCGGCGACTTCGACGCCGACCCGGTTCCGAAGTCGTCGGACGCCGCCGAACGAGCACTTGCCGCCGTGCGGCGGTGAGGCTCCGCTACGGAGGAACCGGATTGTTCAACTGTTCCAACCGACAGCGTCGAATTGCACCGCCAATGACGCCCGGTTGTCACGACGAGTGGTCAACGTGACGGACGACCGGTCGAGCAATCCGCAATCACCCGGATAT
>DATDBV010000107.1:0-3193 GCA_036524715.1 Nakamurella sp.
GACTCGATCGCCCAGGTTCTTGTCCACGTTCCGCCAGTACTCGAAGGCGCGGCCGAGAACGGGTTCGCTGACGCCGCCCCGCAAATGGCCGACGATGTTGTTCACCAGCCGGTCCCGCGCGGCGTCGTCCAGGACCTCCCGGACCATTGTGCCCGCCTGACCCCAGTCGTCGTCGTCCGGCCGCAGCGTGTAGGCGGTGCGGACCATCTCGCCATCGGCGTGCCAGGTGCCGCCGTCGTCGGTGCGGGCCGGATCGGCCACCGGTCCACCGTAGGAATTGGGGGCATAGACCGGGTCGGTCACCGGAGTGATCCGCATGTGCCCGTCCTTGGTGTAGCTGTGCACGGGCGCCGCCTGGGGGACGTTCACCGGGATCTGCCGGTAGTTGACCCCGAGGCGGGCGCGGTGCGCGTCGGAGTAGGAGAACCCGCGGGCCAGCAGCATCTTGTCCGGTGAGAGCCCGGTGCCGGCGACCAGGTTGTTCGGTTCGAACGCGGCCTGCTCGATCTCGGTGTGGAAGTCGGTGACGTTGCGGTTCAGGGTGAGCCGGCCGACCTCGTGCAGCGGATAGTCGCCGTGCGGCCAGACTTTGGTCAAGTCGAAGGGGTTGAACCGGTAGGTCTTGGCATCCTCGAAGGGCATGATCTGCATGTTCAGCGTCCAGCTGGGGAATTCGCCGGCCTCGATGTGCTCCCACAGGTCCCGCTGGTGGTAGTCGGTGTCGACGGCGGCCATCTGGTCGGCCTCGTCCTGGGTGAAGAACTCGACGCCCTGGTCGGTCTTGAAATGATATTTCACCCAGTACCTGACTCCGTCGGCGTTGATCCACATGTAGGTGTGGCTGGAGTACCCGTTCATGTGCCGCCAGGTCCGCGGGATGCCCCGGTCGCCCATCAGCCAGGTCACCTGGTGCGCGGACTCGGGGGACAGCGTCCAGAAATCCCACTGCATGTCGTGATCGCGCAGGTTGTTGTTGGCGCGCCGCTTCTGCGAGCGGATGAAGTGCTGGAATTTCAGCGGGTCGCGCATGAAGAACACCGGGGTGTTGTTGCAGACCAGGTCGAAATTGCCCTCGGTGGTGTAGAACTTGATCGCGAATCCCCGCGGGTCGCGCCAGGTGTCGGGTGAGCCCCGCTCGCCGGCGACGGTGGAGAAGCGGATCAGCACGTCGGTCCCGGCGCCGGGGGCGAAGACCGCCGCCCGGGTGTAGGCGCTGACATCCTGGGTCACCTCGAAGGTGCCGTACGCACCGCCGCCCTTGGCGTGCGGCTGGCGCTCCGGGATGCGCTCCCGGTTGAAGTTGGCCATCTGCTCCAGCAGGTAGTGGTCCTGCAGCAGCAGCGGGCCGTCCGGCCCGACGGTCAGCGAGTGCTCGTCGCTGGCCACCGGAATGCCGGCGTCGGTGGTGGTCGCCGGGCGTGGTTCGGTCGCCGTCATCTGAACCCCTCTCCTGACGAGCGCGTGGTTCCGGCCGGATCGGCGGTGGCCGGTCGCGCTGTCGTGGACACAGTTCCCCGACCCGAAGAGGGCAATCCAGGACGGCGCAAGAAGGGTCTTGACACACCCACCGGACGGCCTCATTCTATTAACCGAAACCGATTCGGTTTCGGTGAGCCGGACCGAGCACCGCCAGCGACAACGCCAAACCGTCCGGACCCCTGACCGCCCCCCTGCCCCAACCGCTGCCCAGAAGGAGCACGCTGGTGAGCCTGACCGCCAACCCCGCCTCGGCCGATCGCAGCCGCACGGACCGACCCACGCGTCCGGGAGTCCAGATGCCCCAACCGCCGCCAGGGGCATCGGCCGAGCACCTCAAGTCCAACGCCCTGGGCACCGGAAGCATCGCGTTCCTGGTGATCGCCGCCGCCGCGCCGCTGACCGTGATGGCCGGCGTGGCGCCGCTGGCGATCCTGGTGGGCGGCATCGGCGCCCCGGCCGGCTATCTGGCCGCCGGCGCCGTGCTCACCCTGTTCGCGGTCGGCTTCATGGCGATGACCAGGCACACCGGCGGCGCCGGCGCGTTCTACTCCTACATCACCATGGGTCTGGGCCGGACCACCGGCATGGCCTCCGGGGTGCTGGCCGTCGTCGCCTACAACGCCCTGCAGATCGGCGTCTACGGCCTGCTCGGGCAGCAGATCGCCGACGCGATCGCCACCTTCACCGGCCTCGAGGTGCCCTGGTGGGCGGTGGCTCTCGTCGCGGTCGTGATCGTCTGGTTCGTCGGCCGACGCGGGATCGAAGTCGGGGCAAAGATTCTCGGCGTCCTGCTGATCGCCGAGACGGCGATCCTGGCGCTGCTGGCCGGTGCGGTCATCCTGCAGGGCGGGGCGCCGGGGACCAGTGCGCTGTCCGTCGCCTCGTTCAGCCCTGAGGCCATGTTCGCGCCGGGCATGATCGGCGTGCTCGCGTTCTGCTTCGCGGCGTTCATGGGCTTCGAGTCGACCGCCCTGTACCGGCCGGAAGCGCGCAACCCGGAGCGCACCATCCCTCGGGCGACCTACGCCGCGGTCGTCTTCATGGGGCTTTTCTACTTCCTGATCGTCTGGGCGATCATCCAGGCCTTCGGCAACGAGGCCGTCATCGAGGCGGCCGCCGCCGACCCGGCGTCCATGTTCTTCGTGGCGATGCAGACCTACGTGGGCACCTGGGCGTCCGACCTGATGTACGTGCTGATCATGACGAGCGTGCTGGCCTCGCAGATCGCCTTCCACAATGCGATCAACCGGTACACCTTCAACTGGCCCGGGACGGCCTGCTGCCGGCGAAGCTGGTCACCACCCACCCGAAGTACGGCTCACCGTCAATCGCCGGCGCCGTGCAGTCGATCCTGGCCGCGGTTGTGATCGCCGGCTTCGCGATCGCCGGCGCCGACCCCTACACCGACCTGCTGATGAAGGTGAACACCCCGGGCGTCGTCGGGATCATCGGCCTGCAGGCGCTGACCTCGATCGCCGTGGTCGCCTACTTCTGGCGCCGCCGGCACACCGTCCGGGCCGCATTCGCCACCGCCTGTGCGGCGCTGGCCGCGGTCCTGCTGACCGCCGCGGTGATCGCCCTCGCGGCCAACATCGAGCTCCTGACCGCTGCCGACACCGCCACCAACGTCATGCTCGTCGGGATCGTCCCGCTCACCCTGCTGGCCGCCGCCGTGGCCGCCCGGGTGCTCAAGGCCCGCCGTCCGCAGGTCTAC
>DATDBV010000108.1:0-2701 GCA_036524715.1 Nakamurella sp.
TCGCCGTGTTCTCCTCGCTCGAGGCGCTCGGCATCGACCTGACCGACGTCTTCGACGTGCTGGAAACCGAAGGCGTCGACAAGTTCATTGCCGCCTGGCAGGAACTGCTCGACTCCGTATCGCGGGAGCTGGCCAAGCACAAGCCATGAGCTCCTGCAATTGATCATCGGACGAGGCCGCCATGAGTGACTCATAGCGGCCCTCGTCGCATGATCAGCAGTCGGTGGGTGTTGATGTGTCGATGCGTCGGTCGGTGGGCGGGCTTCACCTCAGCCGCGGGCGAGCACCGACGGCAGCGGGTCCGAACCGAACGGGTCCGGGGATGTGTCGCCGCCCTCGTGGATCTCCCGGATGGCCGTGGCCGTCTCCACGACGATGGCGTGCATCGCCTCCTCGGCCCCCTCGGGATCACCGGCCTGGATGCAGGACGCCACGACCCCGTGCAGGCGCACCGCCTCCGGCTCGGCGACGTGCGGCATGAGCGCGTGCCGGGTCCGCCCGGCCAGCACCTCGGCCACCACCTCGGCCAGGCCCGCCAGCATGGGGTTCCCCGAGGCCAGCAGCAGGGTTCGGTGAAAGTCGATGTCCTGACCCAGGTACTCGGCGTGGTCCGCGGCCTTGGCAGTCGCCGACATGCCGATGACCGCAGCGGTCAGCGCGCCGCACTGCGCCGGAGTTGCCCGGATCGCGGCCAGCTTGGCCGCCAGTGGTTCCACCGCCGACCGCAGCTCCGACAGGTACTGCAGGTGGTCCAGGCGGTCCCGGCCGGCCAATCGCCAGCGGATGATGTTGGGGTCGAAGGGGTTCCAGTTCTCCGGCGCTAGCACGGTGATGCCAACCCGGCGGCGGACGGTGATCAGGCCCATCGACTCCAGAACCCGCACCGCCTCCCGGACCACCGTTCGCGACACCCCCAGCTGCTCGGCGGCGTCCTCGGCGACGATCCGGCTCCCGGGCGGCAGGGCCCCCGACACGATGTCCCACCCCCAGCGCTGCACTACGGAATCGTGCAACTGCTTCGGTTCGGCCTGTCCGTCCAGCATGTGATCAGTATGCCCGATCGGTGGCACGTAAAGCATCACATACCGGTATTGGCGTTATTCATATGTTTTTTAGCGTCCATCTCTTGTAAACATGCGCTGTAGCTGCCAGGATTGGATCACTCTGATGAGGCGCCTGGAGCGCTCTCCGCTCGACCTGACCTGACGATTCCGACCCCACGGAGGCTCGATGACCGTGCCGTTCCTGATGGCCGCGCCGGACCCGGTGGTCCCCACCGGCTCCAACGCGCAGCTGATCCTAGCCGCGCTCGGCGGCATTGCCCTGATCGTGCTGCTGATCACCTACTTCAAGTTGCACGCGTTCCTGTCGCTGATGATCGGCGCGATCGCCGTCGGTATCGCCGCCGGCATGGGGACCGCCGAGTCGGTCGCCGCGTTCGCCAAGGGTTTCGGCGACACCATGGGCGGTGTCGGCATTCTCATCGGCCTCGGCGCGATGTACGGCAAGCTGTTGGCCGACTCCGGCGGTGCGGACCGGATTGTCGACACGCTGGTGAATCGGGCCAGCCCGCGCTCCCTGCCGTGGATGATGGCGCTGGTCGGTGCGCTGATCGGGCTGCCGATGTTCTTCGAGGTCGGCCTGGTCCTGCTGATGCCGGTGATCATCCTGGTCGCCCGCCGGTCCGGCCTGTCGCTGATGCGGATCGCCATCCCCACCCTGGCCGGCCTGTCGGCCATGCACGGCCTGGTACCCCCACACCCCGGACCGCTGGTCGCGATCAGCGCGCTTGGCGCCAACCTGGGCCTGACCCTGGCGCTGGGTGTGCTCGTCGCCATCCCGACCGTGATCATCTCCGGTCCCCTGTTCAGCAAGTTCGCCGCCAAGTGGGCGCCCGTGCCGGTGCCGAACATGTTCGTCACCGCCGAGGACGAGGGCGAGGACGTCACCAAGCGGCCCCGGCCCAGCTTCGTCGCCGCCCTGGTCAGCATCCTGATCCCGGTCGTGCTCATGCTGGCCAGCGCGCTGTGGGACGTCTTCGCGCCCGGCTCCGATTCCACCCTGCGATCGATCGTGCACTTCCTCGGCCTGCCGGCCATGGCCCTGCTCATCGCCGTGATCGCCGGCATCTTCATTCTCGGCCGTGGCGGGAAGATGAACCGCGAATCCATCGCCGACACCCTGGAGACCTCGCTGCCGCCGATCGCCGGCATCGTGTTCATCGTCGGCGCCGGCGGTGGTTTCAAGCAGGTGCTGATCAGCACCGGCATCGGCCAGGTCATCGCCGACGCGGTGCAGGGCTCGGGCCTGTCGGTGCTGTTCCTGGCCTGGGTGGTCGCCGTGCTGATCAGGGTCGCCACCGGTTCGGCGACCGTCGCCACCGTGACCGCGGCCGGCATCCTCGCCCCGGTCGCCGCCGACCTGACCAGCCCGCACGTCGCCCTGATGGTGCTGGCCATCGGCTCCGGCTCACTGTTCCTCTCGCACGTCAACGACGCCGGCTTCTGGCTGGTCAAGGGCTACCTGGGCACGAGCATCGGGCAGACCCTGAAGACCTGGACGGTGATGGAATGCTTGATCTCGGTCTGCGGCCTGGTCGGCGTCCTGCTGCTGTCCCTGGTGATCTAGTCGGCCGAGCTTGCGAGGCCGCCATCAAGCACTGAAGGAGGGCGCTGAAGCAATTCGGTGACGGAGGAACCGG
>DATDBV010000109.1:0-12103 GCA_036524715.1 Nakamurella sp.
TCGCCGAGCCAGGTCTCGGCCTCGTCCTGGGAACCGAACGAGATGTCCGGTCCGTCGGCGACGACTCCCGCCTCGTCCGCGTAGCGCCACAGGTACACCATCGGCTTCTCCCTCCATGTGGTCGAACTCACCGTCGTATTCGTCACCGACGCTATCGGGGCTCTCTGACAGTCGGCTGTGAGCTGCAGGTTTTCACATCTCTTTACGATCGACTGCACCGCGGTTCACGATGCTCGCGGGTCGATCGGTTCGCGCCGCACCGCGATCGGCATACTCAGCACAATGGTCGTCGATCTGCCGCCGGTGCCGGCGCTGGACGCCGAGGCCGTGCTGGCCGCCACGCAGGTGCGCGATCTGCTCCCGGTCGGCGCGTTCGGGGTCTGGGCCTCCGTGATCGACCTGCTGGCCGGGGCGCGCGGGTCCGTCAAAGAGCCGCTGCGACCCCACCCGCGGCTGACCGTCTTCGCGGCCGACCACGACATCGCCTCGTTGGGCATCTCGGCCGCACCGCAGGCCGAGACGGTCGACCGTGCGGTCGACCTGGCCACGGGGATCGGGTTCGCGGCCGGTCTGGCCCGCTCGTCCGGGACGTCGGTGACGGTCATCGACGTCGGCCTGGCCACGGCGATCCCGGCCGTGCCGGATCGGCTGCCGGACGCCCGGCCGGCGGCGCGGATCGACCTGGCCGACGCCCTGGACGACGAGCGCCTGGCGGCCGCGGTCCGGGCCGGGCGGGATCGGGCGGACGCCGCCGTGGACTCGGGATCGGATCTGTTGATCGGCGCGACCTGCGGGGTCGGGGTGAGCACGCCGGTCGCTGTGCTCACCGCGGCGCTGACCGCGATGGAGCCGGTGGACGCGACGTCGCGCGGGTCGGGCATCGACGACGGCGCGTGGATCCGCAAGGCCGTCGCCGTGCGGGACGGCCTGTTCCGGGTCCGTCGGGCCGGGGCCGACGCGCTGACCATGCTCCGGGTGGGCGGCGGGCCGGACCTGGCCGCGCTGACCGGGTTCATCGCGCAGGCGGCAATCCGGCGCACGCCGGTCGTCATCCACGACATGCCCAGCACGGTCGCGGCGGTGCTGGCTCACCGCCTGGCCCCCGGCGCCGACACCTACCTGATCGTGTCCTGTCTCGCGCCGGAGCGGGGGCACCCGCGGCTGCTGGATCTGCTCGGCCGCGAACCCCTCACCGACTGGTCCATGACGGGCCACTCGGGGGTCGGGGCACTGATGGTGCTGCCCTCGCTGCTGGCCGCGGTCGGGGCCTTCGACGAGATCGACCGCGCCGCGACGCCGGCCCGCTCCCCCCACGCGATCAGCACCTGGGACGCAACGCTGCTCTGATCTGATCCAGGTCGCTTGTTCGGACCCATCCGCGCGCGTCCCCCCGGCCGCGTCCACCCGCCCGCCTCAGGCGGTCCGGCCGCGGCGTCCACCTGGAACACTCGCCCGGGTCGGGTGAACCGGGGCGGTGATCCCCGGAGCGGTCCGACCGACGGGATATGTTGACCGCTCGGACGACCCTTCCGTCACGAGAGGTGCCCGATGGCCGACTCGACCACCCCGCCGGCCGCGCCACCGCCCGCCGGGACGCCTGCCCCGCCCGGGCAGACGGCGGCCCCCAACCCGGCGGCCATGGATCCGCGGACGGTCATCCGGTCCAAGGCCTACCTGTCCGCCCTGGTCCTGGCCGCGATCCTGGGCATCCCGATCTCGGCGATCGCCTACGGCTTCCTCGCCCTGGTCAGCAAGATCCAGCACTACCTGTTCACCGAACTGCCGACCTCGGTGGTCGGCGGGCCGGCGCCCGCGTGGTGGCCGCTGCCCTGGTTGCTGCTGTGCGGTCTGTTGACCGGACTGACCATCCGCTACCTGCCCGGCAACGGCGGTCACTCCCCCGCGTTCGGGTTCCAGACCGGCGGCGGCCCGCCGACCGGGAAGGAGCTCGTCGGCGTCTTCCTGGCCGCGCTGACCACGCTCAGCCTGGGCGCCGTGCTCGGCCCCGAGGCCCCGCTGATCGCCATCGGCGGTGGGCTGGCCGCCCTGACCGTGCACCTGGTCCGCAAAGACGCGCCGCCGATGGCCACCACGATCATGGCCTCGGCCGGCAGCTTTGCCGCCGTCAGCACCCTGCTCGGCTCCCCTGTGCTCGGCGCCTTCCTGATCATGGAGGTGGCCGGCATCGGCGGTGCCGCGTTGAGCCTGGTCGCCCTGCCCGGCCTGCTCGCCTCCGGCATCGGGGCCTTGATCTTCCTCGGCCTGGACAACCTGACCGGCCTTGGCACATTCTCGCTGTCGCTGGGCACCGTGCCGCCCGAGGTGGACCCGACCGTGGCCACCCTGCTCTGGGCGGTCGTCATGGGCGTCGCCGGAGCCGCCCTCGGCTGGATCATCCGATGGGGCGGGCTGTCCCTGCGGCCCCTGGTGCACACCAACCGGGTGCTGGTCACCGCGGCGCTCGGCCTGCTGATCGGCGCGAGCGCGATGGTGTTCCAGCTGGCGACCGGACACAGCTTCACCCAGGTGCTGTTCTCCGGTCAGGACGCGCTGCCCGAGTTGGTCAGCCACGCCACCGAGTACTCCGTCGGCACTTTGGTACTGCTGGTGATCTGCAAAGGCTTCGCCTATAGCCTGTCGCTCAGTGCGTTCCGCGGCGGCCCGGTCTTCCCCTCGATGTTCATCGGCGCCGCCCTGGGCATCGCCGTGTCAGCGCTGCCGGGAATGGCGCTGGCCCCGGCCATCGCCATGGGCATCGGAGCGATGTGCGCGGCCATGCTGAGGCTGCCGATGACCTCCACGCTGCTGGCGGTCCTGTTGCTGGGCAACGACGGCCTCTCGGTGACCCCGCAAGTGGTCATCGCGGTGGCGGTGGCGTTCGTCGTCACCTACCTGCTGCCCACCCCGGGACCACGGACCGCCACCCCGACGCACCCCGTATAGACGACTGATTCCAAGGGGCCATTGGTCGCGAGTGGTCGTCGTGACTGCGGAACTTGAGTCGCAGGGCGCTCCCCGATGTTCCGCGCGAGCGATCCGGACGTCTGGGCGTCGAGGCTTGCGGGGAGTTGCGGAACTTTGCGTCGCCAGGAGCGCCCCGATGTTCCGCGCGAGCGATCCGGACGACCCACAGGTGAAGGTTCGCGGGAAATTGCGGAACTTTCAGTCGCCAGGAGCGACCCGAAGTTCCGCGCGAGCGAACCGGACGGCCGAAAGGTGGAGGTTCGCGGAGAGTTGCGGAACTTTCAGTCGCCAGGAGCGACCCGAAGTTCCGCGCGAGCGATCCGGACGGCCGACTGGCGGCCGACATGTGCCGCTGGACTACGGTCCGGCTCCGCCGACCTGCCGTTTGCGCCGGTGGACGCTGGACTTGGCTGACCTGACCCCTGGTTGACCGCATTTGGAGAAGCTCAAGCACATCGAGATCCAATGGCCCGATACCGGCTGAGCAGGTTAAGAATTGTTTCCGTGCTTGCGGGCCATACCCCGCTGCGTGGCGGAGGTGAGGATCCGGATGACCAGCCCGAACACCACCAGGTTCAGCAGCATCTGGACGGTGACCAGCAGCTTCATCGGGTTGGACGCGGCGACGATGTCGCCGAACCCGACGGTGGCGAACACGGTGGTGGTGAAGTACAGCGCGGTGTCCTTGTCCAGCGGTTGGCTGAACACTTCGGGATCGCCCGCCGAGTAGGAAAGGTACACCCGGGCGAAGATCAGCAGGAACAACAGGATGGTCAGCGCCAGCGACTCCAGGCCGCGCAGCAGCGGATACCGGGCCCGGCTGATCAGCGGCACCTGCGCCCCGACGATCACGCCGAAGATCACCAACTCCAGCACCAGCCAGGGCAGGTCGGAGTCGCCGTCCGAACCCTTGACCGGAATCGTGTAGTAGACCCAGACCAGGGCCACGATCGACGCGACCAGCCGCAGGCCCATCCAGAGGGCCGGCTTGACCATGCCCGAGGGAATCGACCGCCGGCTCTCGCTCACACCGACACCTTCTCGGATAACCTCGCACGCTCGGCCACCCGAACGCGGCGTCGGTGACTGTGCCCATGGTTCACTCGGCAAGCCTCGTTCACACCGACACCTTCTCGGATGACCTCGCACGCTCGGCCACCCGAACGCGGCGTCGGTGACTGTGCCCATGGTTCACTCGGCAAGCCTCGCTCACACCGAAGAACTCTGCCGTTTCGGCGGTCGATCCAGGCGCGGCGCGCCGAGGAAGGCCACCAGAGCCGCCGCGCCGGTGGCGAGCACCACCATCGCCATCGCCGCCGGCCAGCCGCCACGGGCGTAGAGCGCGGCGCCGACCAGGCCGATGACGCTCGATCCCGCGTAGTAGGCCAGCGAGTAGATCGCCGACGCCTGCGATCGCGCGGCCGGCACCCGTTCCCCGGCCCATGTCGCGGCGATCGCGTGGGCCACGAAGAAGGCGAAGGTGAGCAACACCAGACCGGCCAGCACGCACCACAGCGGGGTCAGGATCGTGATCGCCGAGCCCACGGCCATGATCAGGCCGGCCCCGGCCAGCACCCGGCGGCGCCCCAGTCCGGCGACCAGCCGCCCCACCCCGGACGAGCCGAGCGTGCCGACCAGATAGGTCAGGAACAGCAGGCTCACCACCGATCCGGGTAATCGGTAGGGGTCGGCGATGAGCCGGAACGAGAGCAGGTTGTAGATCGTGACGAAGGCGCCCATCAGCAGAAACGCCTGCGCATAGAACACCAGGGCGACCCGGTCGGCCAGGGCCAGCCGCAGCCTCGTCCGCTGGGATTCCGGCGGCGGACCACCGAGGTGATCCACCGCCCGGACGGTCGCCGGGGACTCCAGCAGCACGACGAACACCGTCGCCGCGATCGCGACGAACGCCGCGGTGGTCACCAACCCCCATCGCCAGCCGAACAGGCCACCGACCGCACCGGTGAGCACCCGTCCGGACAGCCCGCCGATCGTCGTCCCGGCGATGTACAGGCCGCCGACCGCGGCCAGCCGGGCCGGCAGGGCCGACGACACCAAGTGCGCGACGGCCAGTGCGGGTAGCGCGCCCAGCGCGGCCCCGGACACCGCCCGCAGGGCGAGCAGCACCTCGAACGAGGGGGCGGCCGCGACGAGCAGCCCGCACAGCGCGGCAATCACGGCCGACACCCGCATCGCCCGGGCCCGGCCGATCCGGTCCCCTACCGCCGCCCACGGCAGGACGGACACGGCCAGTGCGCCGGTGGCCACCGACACCGCCAGCGTCGCCTGCGACTCGGACAGGCGCCATTCGGCGGCCAGGCCGGGGAGCACCGCCTGCACCGCGTACAGCTCGGCGAAGGTGGCGACACCACCCGCGAAGAGCGCAACCGTCAACCGGGAGGACGGCGCCCCGGGGTCGGGGCGACCGGCCTCCATCGGCGTCACAGGGTCCAGTCGACCGGGTCCGCGCCCTGCGCCGCCAGCGACCGGTTGGCCCGGGAGAACGGACGGGACCCGAAGAACCCGCGGTCGGCCGACATCGGCGACGGATGCGCCGATTCGATCACCGGGGTGTCGCCCAGCAACGGGCGAAGGTTCTGCGCGTCCCGGCCCCACAGGATGGCCACCAGCGGTCCGTCGCGGGCCACCAGCGCCCGGATCGCCTCTTCGGTGACGGCCTCCCACCCCTTGCCCCGGTGGGACGCGGACTTGCCGGGCTGGACGGTCAGCACCCGGTTGAGCAGCAGCACGCCCTGGTCGGACCAGGCGGTCAGGTCGCCGTGCGCCGGTGGGGTGAGGCCGGTGTCGGCGTGCAGCTCGCGGTAGATATTGCCCAGCGACCGGGGCACCGGTCGCACATGCCGGTCCACCGCGAACGACAGGCCGATCGGATGGCCGGGCGTCGGGTACGGGTCCTGGCCGACGATCAACACCCGGACCTGGCCAAGCGGCCGTTCGAAGGCCCGCAGGATCTGCGGGCCGGCCGGTAGGTAGGAGCGGCCGGCGGCCACCTCGGCCCGCAGGAACTCGCCCATCGCGGTCACCCGGTCGGCCACCGGGGCCAGTGCGCTGGCCCAGTCGTCCGCGACGAGGGAACTCAGTGGTGCCGGCATGAGCGCAGGGTGGGCGGGAGGGCCGGGGCGGGCGGGCGAGCCGGGGTGGGCGGGAGGGTTTGTCTACAGCGCGAATCATCGACACGGTTGCCCCCGCCGCGCGGGGCGGGTGGGTGGGACTCGGTGGCGGCCTGCGCGTCGTCCCGGAAAGGCGGTGGCATGGGCGGCACGCTACCGGGGGTCAGCCGAAGTGGTCCCAGCCGCCCGCGGCCGTCCACGGCTCGCCGTCCACGATCACCCCGCTGCCCTCGCGGACCACACCGATCGGTGTCCAGTCCGGCGGGATGGCCGCCCTGTCCGGGAAGGTCGCCGCCAACGCGTGGTCGTCGCCGCCGGTCAGGGCCCACTCCATCGGGTCGCGACCGAGGGCGGACGCGACCTCGGTGAGCCGGGCGTGCACCGGGACGACCTTGGTGGACAGCTCGATCGCCACCCCGGACTCGTCGGCCAGGTGGCGCAGGTCGGCCAGCAGCCCGTCGGACACGTCGATCATCGAGGTCGCCCCGGCCAGGGCCGCGACCACCCCCTGCGCGAGCGGCGGTTCGGGCACCCGGTAGGAGCCGACCAGCGCGGCCGGCGACCGGAACCCGCGGGACAGCACGGCCAGCCCGGCCGCCGCCCAGCCCAGCCGGCCGACGACCGCCACGACGTCGCCGACCTGCGCCCCCGATCGACGGACCGGGTCCCGGCCGGCCAGGTCACCGAGCACGGTCACCGAGATGGTCAGCACGGTGGATCGGGTGATGTCGCCGCCGACGATCCCAGCGCCCACCTTGGTCGCCTCGGCGTCCAACCCCCGGCCGATGTCCAGCACGAGGTCGGTGGGTGTCTCGCCCGGCGCGCACAGCCCGACCAGCAGCGCGGTCGGCACGGCTCCCATCGCCACTACGTCGGCCATCGAGGCGAGGGCGGCGCGCCGGCCGATCTGTTCGCCGGTGGCCCAGTCAGTGCGGAAGTGCACGCCGTCGACCAGGACGTCCACCGTGGCCACCACCCGACCGTCCGGCGCCGCGACGACGGCGCAGTCGTCACCGGGGCCGACCAGGGTGGTCGCCGGCTGGGCGGTCCGCGCGACGAGCGCGTCGATCACGGAGAATTCACCGGTGGTGGCCAGGGTGGTGGCCGGTTGGCTGCTGATGGTGCACCTCGCTGGAATCGTCGGTCGGACCGATGACCCATCATTCCCGATCCGGGTGCCGACGATCGGCCGTCGCGGGGACCGATAGGCTCTGGCGACAGAACCCGCTGCAGTTCATCGAGCACGGAAGGGGCACACCGTGGTGGAGGCGTTCATCCTCATCCAGACCGAGGTCGGCCAGGCCGCCGCGGTCGCCCAGGCGATCGCCGAACTCCCGGGAGTGACCAGCGCCGAGGACGTCACTGGGCCGTACGACGTGATCGTGCGGGCCGAGGCGCAATCCGTCGACGAACTCGGCAAGCTCGTGGTGGCCAGGGTGCAGGGGGTCGCCGGGATCACCCGGACGCTGACCTGCCCGGTGGTGCACCTCTGACCGAATCTTCAGGGTTCCCCCGCTGGCGGGTGCTCGCCGCGATCGGCGTTGCCGTGGCGGCCATCGTCGTCGTGATCGTCGGGGCGAACATCGTCGGTTCACAACCGACGGCCTCCGTGGACGATCCGCTCGCGCTGTCCGCGGTCGAGGCGCCCGGCGCCGGCACGCCGGCCTGTGCAGCGCTGACCGCGGCCCTGCCCGAGCAGTTGGGTGGGCTGCCCCGCCGGACGATCGAGCACGGTGACAACCCCTCCCTGACCGGCGTCGCCGCCTGGGGCGAGCCCGCGGTCATCCTGCGCTGTGGGGTGCCCACCCCCGCCGAGCTGACCTGCACCGCCGCGCTGCAGGAGGTCGACGGGGTGGCCTGGCTGCCGGTGTCCACCGGCGGGGACACCACCTACTTCCTGGTCGACCGGTCCGTGCGAGTGGCGCTCACCGTGCCCGCCGCGGTCACCACCACCGGTCCGTGGCAGGAGGCGTCCACGCTGATCGCCGCGACGCTGCCCGAACGGGAAGTCTGCCAGGACGGCGTGCCGCTGCCGGCCGACGGCGAGTAGGCCGGCTCGGCCCGCTCAGCCCCCGATCAGCCCCGGATCAGCGCAGCCCGGTCCCCCGGGCCAGGGATGTGCGGATGAGCACCGTGATCAGGTCCCGGTAGGACACACCGGCCTTGGCCCACATGGCCGGGTACATGGAGATCGGGGTGAATCCGGGCAGGGTGTTCACCTCGTTGATGACGACTCGGTCGCCGACGTCGCCATCGGCCCGAACGAAGAAGTCGACCCGAGCCAGACCCTGCGCATCCAGGGCGGTGAACGCCCGGCGGGACAGCTCGTGGATCCGTTCGGTCACCTCGGCCGGCAGGTCCGCGGGGATGTCGAAGCTGGCAGCGGTGTCGTCCATGTACTTGGCGTCGAAGTCGTAGAACTCGTACCCGCCGCCGACGTGGATCTCGGCGGTGGGGGACGCCTCGATCCGCCCGTCGGGGTACTCGAGCACCCCGCATTCGATCTCGCGACCGATCACCGCCTTCTCCACCAGCACCTTCGGGTCGGTCTCCCGGGCGTAGGCGATGGCCTGGTCCAGCTCGGACCACTCGGCGACCCGGCTGACGCCCAGCGACGAGCCGGCCCGAGCAGGTTTGACGAACACCGGCAGCCCGAGCCGCTCCTTCTCCTCGGCGGTGAGGGTGGCCGTGCCCGGTCGCAGCACCACCCAGTCACCGACCGGTAAGCCTTCCGCGGCGAGCAGCTTCTTGGCGAACTCCTTGTCCATGGCTGCGGCGGACGCCAACACCCCGGCGCCCACGTAGGGCACCCCGGCCAGCTCCAGCAGGCCCTGGATGGTGCCGTCCTCGCCGTACGGGCCGTGCAGGACGGGGAACACCACGTCGACATCGAACGCGCCGGGGCCGGCGCTCGGATCCAGGGACACCAGTGCGGGGGCGGTGGGGTCGACCGGCAGGGCGACCACGGACCCGCTGGTGACGGAGGGCAGCTCGGTCAGGGCGGCCGTGGGGAGCGCCTCCGGGTCCACATGCAGCCACCGGCCGGCCGGGGTGATGCCGATCGCGGTGACGTCGAACAGGTCGGTGTCGATGTTGGCCAGCACTCCGGCACCCGAAATGCAGGACACCGGGTGCTCGCCGCTGCGGCCGCCGAACACCACGGCCACCCGGATCCGCTCGCTCATGTTTGCGACACTATCGGGACGCGCACCCGCGTCCGCCGAACAACACAGCCCACGACACGGAGGCGTGGCTCACTCGGCGGCTCACTCGGCACTGTGCGGCTGATCCATCAGGAAACGGATCATCTGGGTGGGCGGCAGGTGGCGATAGCAGACCTGGTACACGGCCTCGGTGATGGGCATGTCGACGTTGTGCCGGAACGCCAGGTCTCGCACGGAGCGGCAGCTCACGACACCCTCCGCCACCTGGCCACCGGCGGCGTCCAGGGCCGCGTCCAGGCCGATCCCCGCCGCCAGCCGGCCGCCCAGGGTCCGGTTGCGGGACAGCGGCGACCAGCACGTCGCGACCAGGTCGCCCAGCCCGGCCAGGCCGGCGAAGGTGGCCGGGACAGCGCCCAGTTCGACGCCCAGCCGGGTCACCTCGTTCAGGCCCCGGGTGATCAGCGAGGCGGCCGCGTTCAGGCCCAACCCCAGGCCGTCGGCAACGCCACAGGCCAACGCGATGATGTTCTTGCCGGTGCCGGCGATCTCGGCGCCGATCACGTCGGTGATGGTGAACGGCCGGAAATAGGGCGTGGCGCAGGCCTCTTGCATGGCCCGGGCCCGATCGTGATCGGTGCAGGCCAATACCGACGCGGTGGGCCGCGCCAACGCGATCTCGGCGGCCAGGTTCGGTCCGGTCAGCACCACGATGCGCTCGGGCTCGATCTTCCCGACCCGCGAGATCACCTCGCTCATCCGCAGGCCGGTGCCGATCTCCACCCCCTTGGCCAGCGACACCACCGGAACCGACGGCGGCAGGCTGTCCCGGAACACCCGCAGGTTCTCGCGCAGCGCCTGGCTCGGCACGGCCAGCACGACGGCGTCGATGCCGATCAGCGCTGCGTCGAAATCCGACGTGCCATGCAGGTTCTCGGGCAGATCGACGCCCGGCAGGTAGTCCGGGTTGCGGCGTGACTCGCGGATCGCGGTGACCACCGATTCGCGCCGAGCCCACAGCGTGACGTCGCGGCCGGCATCGGCCAGCACCTTGGCGAAAGTCGTGCCCCAGGAACCCGCGCCGAGGACCGCCAGCCGCTGCAAGGTGTCGGTCACCGCTCCGGTGTCTCCCCCGGGCCTGGCGCGGGCGCCGCTGCTGGGGCCGGTGCTTGGGCCGGTGCTGCGGCCGGTGCCGGTGCCGGTGCCGGTGCCGGTGCCGGGGCCGGGGCCGGGGGCTGATGGCCGGCGGCCCGCTGCGCGAGCCGATCCGCCTTGCGCTGGTCGTAGAACTCGGTCGGCGGGGTGACGCCGCGGACCTCGCCCAACATGTCCCGCACGGCGGTCATGATCCGCAGCGACGCGGCGCGGATCGCCCGGGCGTCGTGCGCGCCGGCCCGCAGGTCGTCCAGGTCGATCGGCGCCCCGAAAACCGTGTGCACGTCCTTGCGCGGGAGCGGGTGGAACCGACGGCCCTCGACGTAGGACGTATAAACCTGGTTGGACCCCCAGTGGGCCACCGGGATCACCGGAAAGTCACCGGTCAGGGCCAGCGCGCCGACGCCCATCCGCGGCTTCATCGGCCACATGTCGGGATCCCGGGTGACGGTGCCATCCGGGTAGATCAGCACCACCTTGCCGGCCGTGATGGCGGCGGTCGCCGCGTCCAGACTGTTCTGGCCGGCCCCGGCACCGGCCCGGTCGACCGGGATCTGCTCGGAGTTGGCCAGCGCCTGCCCCAACACGGGCACCTTCCACAGCGACGCCTTGGCCATGAACCGCGGGATCCGACCGATCTTGCGGACGGCAACCGAGTCGAACAGCGGGTCCAGGTGCGAGACGTGATTGGCCACGAGCAGGTAGCCACCTTTGCGGCGGGCGTGCTCGGACCCGGCGATCCTCTGCCGGCCCAGCAGGAACGCCATCGGATACATCACGGCCTTGCAGAAAGCGAGCCAGGCGTTGCCCTTCTCGTATACGGGACTGCGCGCCACCTTCTGGTCTCCTTCGCGGCCGACGTCGCCCGTCACCCTAGTCGGCCGAGCGGGCGAGGCCGCCATCCAACACAGGAGGAGGGCGCTGAAGCAATGCGGTGACGAAGGAACCGGATTGCTCATGCAAGGAGTTCCTGTCTGGTCGGCCGAGATGGCGAGACCGCCATCGAGCACAGGGGAAGGGGGCCGGAGATGTCCCGCTGGTGCAAACCGGCACGTCAGCGGAGCCGGAGCGCACCCCAGCGGCACATGTCGGCGGCGCGGTCCGCTCGCGCGGACATCCGGGCGCCTCCAGCGACCCAATGTTCCGCCACCCCCCGCAACCCCCCGCCCTTCGGCCGCCCGGACCGCTCGCACGGAACATCCGGGCGCGCCCAGCGACCCGAAGTTCCGCAGCTGTCCCGTGACACGCAGATCGGCCCGTTGTCATCGAAAGCGGCCCGTTCGGTGATTTGTCAGCATGGTCGGCCCAAGATCATGATCCTTGAGCTTGGGTGGTCGGGCGGTGTCGCCTGTTGGGCGCGGCCGGGTTCCGCGACCACGGTGGTCGGCTTGCCCGAGATCCACAAGGGCAGCCTTCTTGAGCTGCTGGTGTGGATGTGGGGAGGGGCCGCGTCGGGACCGGGCCGATCGCGGGTGCTGCCCGCCGGCCTGGTCCGCGAGATCCACACGGGCAGCCTTCTTGAGCTGCTGGTGTGGATGTCGGCGCGGGGGTCGATGACTTCTCCCGCGGTTCCGGCACCGCGGATTCGGCGACGCCGATCGGGCCGGATGCACTGGCGAAGATCCCCGCCGCAGCGACCCATGGGCCAATTCCGACGACGGCCGGCAACCGAACCCTTGTCATCCAAGAAGG
>DATDBV010000110.1:0-43752 GCA_036524715.1 Nakamurella sp.
CGGTAGGGTTTGGCGAATGGTCACCGTGACTCGCACGATCCTGGTCGACGACTTGGACGGCTCCCAAGATGACGTGCATACAGTCCGGTTCTCCCTGGACGGCACCGACTTCGAAGTCGACCTGAGCGCGGACAACGAAGCCAGGCTGCGGGACAAACTGGCCAAGTTCGTCGACAACGCCACCCCGGTCCGGGCGCCCCGCGGCCGCACCGGAAAGCCCAGCAGGGTACCGCGGCCGCCAGCATGCGATCCAGACCAGACCCGGGCGATCCGCGCATGGGCGGCCGCCACGGATGCCGGATCTCCACACGCGGTCGCATCCCTGCGTCGGTCCAGGATGCGTTCGCCGCAGCTGCCTGACCGCCCATGCCGACCAGCTCTCGCTGAAAGGGCAGCACACCATGTCGCTGGGATTCGGTCGTCCGGCGCAGCAGCGGAGAGCCACTGCGCCTATGACGGCAAGCTCGGATCGCTGGCCCTGCGAGAAGCCAGTGCAACCACCTATCGGCGGCCGAGTTGAGAACGCGGAGCAGACAACGACTTGACATAATATCCATTATTGGCGAGACCGGTTGCCGGACAACAGAGTTCGGACTGCAGGAAGTGTAGGTCCCGCGACGGCCGCTCCTGTGAGGCGCCCCGTACGCCGTGGCGCCGGCCAGGCTTGGCAGCATCCGGAAGGATTCCACGTCCTCGTATTTGGCCCACAAAGCCGCTCAGATGGCGGGGATCGCGGCGGACGTGTGCAGCCCCCGGTAGGGGCAGCCCAGCGGGGCTGACCCGAGCAGAGGGTTCAGAAGCCGGCCCGTTAACGAGCGCATCATGCGCTACTATCCGGGCATGGACATGGACACCACTGCGAGCGATTCCGCCGCCAAGCAGCGGCGCCGCGCAACCGCAGCCATCCGGCGTCCGATGCCCGTGCCCATCAACCCGGACGACCCGCTGCTGCCGTACGTCGGCGTTGCCGAGCTGCTGACCGAGCTCGGCGGCAAGCGCATCGAGGCCAGTACGGTCCGTACATTCAAGCGGGTGGGCACGCTCCCTCTGCCGGATGTCCAGGTCGGCGGCGAAGACTACGAACCGGGCGAAACGATCAAGTCGTACCACCGCAAGACACGGGACCCGAAGGAGCCAGACCCGAACCGTCCATGGACTGTTCGCGAGCGGAACGGGTCCAGCAACTCGTGGCTTCGCTCGACCATCGTCGCTTGGAACGCCACCCGCCCCGGACCGGGTCGCCGGAAGAACAGTCCAGAAAGATCGGCCTAATGAGATCCATTGCGCTGCGTCAGGGATCAAGCCGGGACGCCAGTCGCTGTACCGTGAAGTAGAAGGGGCGCCCCTTAGTCCTGACGGACGGAAAGGGGCGCCCTCACCGGCCCGCAAGCCGGTGTGTCCGTGATGCGCCACCCACCACCAAGTAGATGAGAGCTCCGAACGACGACGAGCCTATAGCCCTCCCTGCAGTGACACCAAGCTATGGTCCGCGCCAGCGCTTCGGACCAAGCAGGAGTACGGCAGCTCAACTATGCCCACCGATTCCGGTCAATCGTGACGGACCCTGCAGCAGTCGGCAGGTCCCTCGGTCGATGGGCTCTGGCGGAAGACAGTAGGCGGCGATCGGCGCGGCGCCGGCGGGCTGGCCGGGACCTCATCGGACTGCTGCGGTGCTGTTCGCACGCGACGCCACGACGCATGATCGTCGGGCCGTTCGGTGCGATCGTCGCGGCCGGGATGGTTTGGATCGGGTGCTTCCCGAATTCGCAGGCGGCCGTGCTGGCCGTTTCCGTGCTACCTGAGGTGGCACCGTGCGTGGCCGCTGCCCGCTCACAGCTCCCGTCCCCCACTCGAGGCTCGGGGTCCCCGCGGTGGGGATGGGCTCGCATGCCGGGGCGCCGCCCCAGACCCCGCGGGGGGCTCCGCCCCCCGACCCCCGGCCGGGCTCCAGGATGGACAGGTGTTCGACACGGCTCGCGTTGAGGAGCGGGTAGTCGGGTCGCCCTTCCCGTCACCACAGCGCCCGGAGGGATAGCAGCCACCGGCCGACAGCGACAAGGGTCCGCTTCGCCGGCTGCGCCGCCCTTGTCCCCGCCGACCGGAGGCCGCTATGGCTTCGCCCGCCGCGGTGACGGGAAGGACTCTCGGGATTCCCAAATTTGAGTTGGCCGACAGTAGAAAACTAGCGCAGAATGCGTTAGTATGGGGGTACACCACCAAGTGAGGCCCCAGCCGGGGCCGAGATGAGACCCCATGGAGGGCACCATGTCCCACGAAATCGAGATCCTGAGCGACGGCACCGGCTCGTTCTATTCCGCCCGTGAAACCCCCTGGCACCGGCTCGGTGTCGTCATGCCCGAAGCCGTCGGGCCGGGCGAGGCGCTGCGCCTGGCCCGCGCCGACTACGAGGTGTTCAAGTCCCCGGTCCGCTACGCCGCCGGCACCGAGCTGGTCGGCATGACCGAGGACGGCAAGCCGATCGAGCAGGCCCGCTGGGTCGACCAGGAGGGCAACTACACCACCTGGCGCACCCATCCCGAGACCGGTCTCCCGGTCGCGCTCGGTAAGGGCCTGGGCGATGACTACACCGTCGTGCAGAACACCGAGGCCGTGGAGTTCATGCAGGCCCTCATGGACGTGAGCGGCGCCCCGATCGAAACCGCCGGTGTCCTGTACGACGGCCGCCAGTTCTTCGCCTCCATGAAGATGCCCGAGGGTGTGCAGGTCGGCGGGGTCGACCCAGTCGACACCTACATGATCGTCAGCAAGGGCCACGACGGACGCCGTGCCCTCACCGTCGACATCAGCCACGTACGGGTCGTGTGCAAGAACACGCTGGACTGGGCACAGGGACAGGCGCTGTCGTCGGTCAAGATCCGACACACCAAGAACGCGGTGGCCAACCTGGAGGACGCCCGCCGAGCCCTGGACGTGACGTTCGCCAACCAGGACGCGTTCGCCCACGAGGCCGACGAATTGCTGACCCAACGGTTCACCACCGCCGAGTTCGAGACGCTGATCGCCCAGGTGTGGCCGGTCAAGGAAAACACCAAGAACAAGCGGACTTTGGCCGCGGTGGAGGCCCGCACCGAGCATCTGTTCCGGTTGTGGACCGACGCCGACACCCAGGAGGCTGGCCGTCAGACCAAGTGGGCGGCGCTGAACGCGATCGTGGAATACGCGGACTGGTACACGCCGATGAAGTCCGAGGACGGGCAGGGTCGGGCGCTGCGGATCGTCGACAAGGCGCTGGTGGTGGCGCAGCCCAAGCGTAAGGCGTTGGCGCTGCTGTCCAGCTGAGTTCGTGTGTCTGGTCCCCGGGTGAGCATTCCCCCCGGGGACCGGGCAGACGGGCAGCAGCTCGCCCATCACCCACCACCAAAGGGGCAGTCATGCACGAGCGGGTCACGGTGAAACGCGACGGCCGGCAGGTCGATCACGGCTGGCTGATCGAGCGAACGGCCGAACACGTGCTGATCGAGTCGGACCGTGCCGGCGTCATTGCGACGCATCCGGTGCGGGAGTTCGCGGGCGATGTCACGGTGACCTTCGATGACCCGAAAACAGTTGCGCCCCGGGGAATGTAACTCGCCTCACTGCTAGACAAACTAACGCGACATGCGCTAGTATCTAGATACACCACCAAGAGCAAGGGAGCAGGGGACATGGCCGGCGAGACCTGGAAGTCGCACCAGATGACCACCCGCGAGCGGGACATGGACATGGACCACGCGCAGCAGCTCGGCGACGTCGACGCTGCGGCCGCGATCCACGACGACTGGATGTTCGGCCCGGAGGCCGACCAGGACACTGGCGACCTGGAGGACTGGAATCCGGCCAACTACCGGGTGTGCACCCTGGTCTACCCGAACGGCATCATGCTGATCACCCGCCTGCACGTGGACGAGATCGCCCGCCAGATGTTCGCGCACAGCATGGGCGAGGCCTGGGCCGCTGAGGTCACCGTGGAGCCGCCCCCCGCCGCCTGACGAGCCACCCCCGCTCGGCGGCCCTGGGCGGGCCACCGATCCGCGCACCTCGGCAGGGGAGCCCGGCCCACGCCGGACCGGACCCCCTGCAGGCGAACGGATCGCCCGCAGTAACCCACCACCACCGGAAGGGACCCGGACCAATGGCCGGAGAAACCACCATCACCGTGATCGGCAACCTCACCGCCGATCCAGAGCTGCGGTTCACACAGAGCGGCGCAGCCGTCGCGAACTTCACCGTGGCCAGCACGCCACGCCAGTTCGACCGGAACAGCGGCGAGTGGAAGGACGGGAACGCGCTGTTCATGCGCTGCTCGCTGTGGCGTCAGCCCGCCGAGAACGCCGCCGAGTCGCTGTCGAAGGGCGCCCGGGTGATCGTGACCGGCCGCCTGGAGCAGCGCAGCTACGAGACCAAGGAGGGCGAGAAGCGCACCGTGGTCGAGCTCCAGGTGGACGAGATCGGTCCGTCGCTGCGGTACGCGACCGCGAAGGTGAACCGGGCGACCCGGCAGGGCGACGGCGGCGGCTACAGCGGCGGCGGCGGCGGTGGCGGTGGCGGTGGCCGGCAGCAGGCCCCGCAGGAAGACCCGTGGGGCTCCGCTCCCCCGGCCGGCGGCTACCCCGACGAGCCGCCCTTCTAACCAGACCTGCCGGCCCCGGCCCTCTCGCCGGGGCCGGCACCCCGCCCAGTCACCCACCACCAACCGAGAGAAGGACAGCCATGCCCGAACAGACCATCACCCCGCAGGAGTGGCGGCGACTCGCCTGGGCGATCGGCGCCGCCGACCTCGGCACCGACGAACCCACCTACCCGGACACCGCCCACGACGAGGAGGCGGAAGCGTTCCGGTCCTGGGCCGAGACCACGCACGGCGCGGCCGCCCGCGACTTCATCGCCACCCACGACGCCCTGCAGATCATCAGGTTCGGACCGGAGACCAGCCCTGCCCCGTGGGATGAGCCGGACCTCACCCCGGACACCGCGGAGCAGTTCGCCCGGCGGATTCAGGCGATCGTCACCGAGCATGATGACGACTGGGAGATCCGCGACGAGCAAATCGTTGCGCTGGCGACGACGTACGCGGGTCAGTTCCTGCCAGGTGGCCTGGTGTTCCCCATCGTCGGCGGTGCGCGGGTGACCGCGGCCGCGGTCGCCGGCGAGACCTTCCACGACGAGCGCGGGTACTACGTCGCTGTGATCGAGGAGGGCCGGCCCGGGTTCACCTACACCGACGGCGACCGCTATTCCACTGTGTCCGAGGCCGAACAGCAGGCCTGGAACTGGAATCAACGCGTCGGCGCCCAGGGCCAGGACATCATTCGCATCACCAAAGGGGTGCAGGCGTGATGGGCTGTTACCCCGCGAGCCGGGTCCTGGTGGACGACATCATCCAGATCGGCGCGTGCAAGGGGCCGGTGGCGGAGGAGCCACTGGCCGACCATGCGGGCACGCTGACGCTGGTGTTCGTCTGCACCGGGCACGGCCGGCGGGAACTGCTGGCGCGCCGGCCTGGGCAGCTCGTGAACGTGGTGATGCGGGCCCCGCGGTTGGTGGCGTCGTCCGCCTCGCAGGACGCGTGATGTACCTCGGCAAGCCTACGCACACAGCGACGATGTGGAGCCGATCGCGGTCGCGGAGCGGGTGACGTCGACGAGTATCCGCGACTGGGCCGGCTTGGTGATGCGGGCGGATCAGCGCATCGGCGTGGTGCGGATCTACCGGGATGGTTCGCTGGTCGAATCCCACGCGGCCTGAACAGGTTTCGCCCGGCAATCGCGCAGCTACACCTAGACAAACTAACGCAGAAGGCAACGACATGGTCACTGTCACCAAGAACCCAGCGGTCCCGCCGCTTGGCCGGCACAACCACGCGCAATGGCTCACGGCCATGCGCGAGCACTACTACGCCACCCAGGCCGGGGCACTGTTCGTCGGTCAGACTCTCGTCCTCAGCGACACCACCGAAGTCGAGGTCATCCACATTGAGCCGCACCGCGAGTTCAGCGGCCGACTGATCAAGGGCTGGATCACCGTCACGTATCTGGACGCCGGCGGCCGCCAGGAGCGTTGGGGCTACTGGGTGCATGCCCGAGTGTTCGTCCCCCGGAGGTCCTGGTGAAGATCAGAACGACCTTTACCGTCGAAGTTGATCCCGAGGCTTGCGCGGTCGCCCGGTGACCGCGCCAAGCTACAACCCGACCGCCGTCGTGTGGCAGCACGACGGCCAGTACGAGTACGACACGTACCCGACCCTGCTCGCCGCGCAACGCAAGGCCGACTACTACCAAGACGGCCTGGACGCCGGGAGCTGACCGACTGGTTCCTCGCCCCGACCGTGCTTCTTCGGGACGTCACTGAGGGACTGGTGGTACTGGACCACCAGGGCGACCGGTTCCGGGTCACCCGCATCGACGACGCATGGGGCGGCCCGGAGAACCGCACCGTTCACGGCCAAGTATGGGAGTGCGGACGGCTGTCCGGCTGGTGCGCCGGCACCGGCCACCAGATCATCGCCCCCACCCTGTCGGTGTTCCCCGTTGTCCCCGACCCGGCCCTGACCAGGCAAATCCGTGACGTGCCGAACATGCCGCCGATCTACGTGCCCCCGGGGGTGCCCGGGCCATTGCAGATCGCCGGAGACAGCGGCCTACCCCGACCCCTGTATTCGCCCACCACCACCCAAGGAGCCACCCGTGCCTGAACTACTCGACCTGCCCCCGCGGACCCTGCTCCTGGACCTGAACGTCCGCGCCGACGCCCGCACCGACCCCGAACTCGTCGACTCCATCCGCGACGTCGGCGTGCTCCAACCGATCACCGTGGTCCGAACCGGAGACGGCCAGTACCGCGTCCGCTACGGCAACCGCCGCACCCTCGCAGCCATCGAAGCCGAGCGGCACACCGTCCCGGTCATCGTGGCCGGCGACGAGGACGACGATCAGGTGGAGCGAATCGTCCGTCAGCTCGATGAGAACGAGCGTCGCCAGTCCATCACCCAAGGCGACCGTGTGCGGGCTGTCCAGCAGCTCGCCGCGTTCGGCATCAGCCCCGACCAGATCGCCAAGCGGATCCGCACCCGTCGGGCCGTCGTGGACGCCGCCGTGCGCGTGGCGCAGTCCGAACTGGCCACCGCTGCGGCCGACAGGTACGCGTTCCTCGATCTGGAGCAGGCCGCCATCGTCGCGGACTTGAGGATGACCAGGAGACCGTGAAGGCTTTGGTGGCGGCCGCCCAGGTGGGCCGGTTCGACCACGCAGCGCAGGCCGCCCGAGACAACCGGGAAGAGCGTGAACGGTTCATGGAGGCCGCCGCACCATTCCAGGAGCGGGGCATCACGGTGGTCCAGACCATGTACCAAACAGGGGAGCATCCGGCCTACGTGGAGGACCTGCTGACCAAGGGCGGCGGCCCGATCAGCGAGGCCGATCACGAGCAGTGCCCCGGCCACGCGGTGCTGGTCGAGTTCGCCGATGACTGCTTCCCGGCGGACCGGGTCCCGGAGGGTTGGACGGTCACTGAGCCCGACGACCCGGGCGAGCTGGACCCCGACACCCTCTACGCCTCGTGCATGGTCCCTCAAGCAATGTGTATGGACTGGCAGGGCAACGGGCACCGTCACCGCAACTACGAACGGCAGTCCCGCCCCGGCCCCGACGCCCCATCCACCGGTAACGGTGAACTGACCGAGGAGCAGATCGCCGCGATCGAGGCCGAGAAGCAGGCCAAGACCGAGGAGCGCCGCCGGGTCATCCGCCTGAACAAGGAGTGGAAGTCAGCGGAGCAGGTGAGGCGCAAGTTCGTCCAGCAGCTCCTCACCCGCAAAACCGCACCCAAGGGTGCCAGCCTGTACATCGCCCAGCAGATCGGCCGCCGCAACCACGCGCTGCGGTACGCCCTCGAACACGGCCACGAACTCGCCGTCCAACTGTTCAAGCTCACCGCGAAGTCCGGATGGAACGCCGACATCGAGGCGTTCAACACCCAGCTGGACCTCACCGTCAGCGAGGCCCGCGCCCAGGTCTACACACTCGGATTCATCCTCGCCGCGGTGGAGCAACGCACCGACACCCACTCGTGGAAGAACCCGAACAACACCGTGAACGAGTACTTCGCGTTCCTGGTCGACAACGGCTACACCCTGTCGGAGGTGGAGACCATCGCCACCGGGCAGGAGCTGCTACCCGCCCCAACCGAGTAGTTCACCCAACAAGGCCCCGATCACACACCGCGGTCGGGGCCTTATCGCGTTCCCAGCCGCGACACGCGCGACGTCCCACACATCCACCGATCGTCCGGCCGCATCCGTGCCGACCAAGGACTCACCCAACGAACCCAACTGGAGCCCCACTGATGGCCCCGACCCGAACCACGGTGGGATGGCCGCCGGCGAGGATGGCAAGCCGATCGAGCAGGCCCGCTGGGTCGACCAGGAGGGCAACTACAACCACCTGGCGCAACCCATCCCGAGACGTCTCCCGGTCCGCGCTCGGTAAGGGCCTGGGCGGATGCTGACCTCGCCCGCCCAGCTCGTTGTCGGCGACGTACAGGCCCCCGCCGTTGCGGCCCCGGGTGAACTCCAGGTTGTCCAGGAACCTCCCGTGGCTGTGGCGCTCGATCGAGGAATGACTTGCCCAACCCCCGCACCCAACGGCGGGCACGGGTTCAGCAGCCCGGGCGACAATTCCGACGACGATTTCCGCGCCGACCTGAATGCCGCGGAGAAGGACCCGAATATCACCGCCGTCCACACTTCCCGGCCGGCGAATACGCGGACGCTCGGCATTCCCCACCCCAATTGATGAAAAGACCGGTCAGCCCGTCGTGGACCTGGACGAGCTGGCCGCCCGCCGGCGGCAGGCCACCCTTGCAGCTCATCGCCGGACTCGAGCACGGCCGGGTCGAACATCATCGCCCGCGAGCGCCGACACAAGGGCGGCCCGTCATGAGCGGCTGAGCACCACCGCCCGGGAGCTGGACGCCGCCGCCCGGCATGTCCCTGATCCAGGTGAACCCGAACAACTCCCGCTGCGCCGGCGTCAGAGCTCGCACCGTTGGGCGGACCTCCACACCCTGTCGTGGGACGTCCTCACCGACTAACCGTCAAGCGGGTCGGCCTCATGCCGCCAGAGCAACCGCCGCGAACCGCGCCGCACTCGTGATC
Organism: Nakamurella sp.; assembly: GCA_036524715.1. Lineage (GTDB taxonomy): Bacteria > Actinomycetota > Actinomycetes > Mycobacteriales > Nakamurellaceae > Nakamurella. The sequence goes on from DATDBV010000110.1 coordinate 9,152, forward strand.
TACGCCGAGCCCGCCGACCCCACCGTGGCCATCACGGGTGCCCTGGCGGATCTTCGAGGTTGCGCTCCGCGGGCTTCATGACGAGCCCCGGTCGCCCCAGCCGACATGACCAACTGAACAGTTCTCACCCACCACCAAAATAAGTCGGCCGGTCGTCCACCAGGACGGCCGGCCGATTCACGTCACGGCTACCCCGCGACCCCTCCGCGCGCTGCCTCTGCGGCAGACCATCCGAGTACCCATAGCCAGGCGGGGCGCCGACCGCCCGCTGGAACTCCCCCGCTGCGCGGGGCATCAGCGTGACCGGCGGCGGCTCCTGCTCCTTTGGCCTGCTTCCGCCCATGATCACGTAGATGAGCCCACGACACGAGGAACAGGCCGCCGACGCCGCCGAGCACCGATCAACAGATCGGTCAGCACCGGCCAAGCAGGACCGCCATTGACCCTCAGGGTCAACGCAGCGCGGACCCGCGCCCGGCCGGCCATGCCACGTCACCCCCCATCCCCACGCTCTCGTCCACTCCCCGTTCTCATCCCCACCAACCTCTCCCGTCTCAACCCCCAAGTTCGCGTCGCCGCCATCTCCGCCGCTTTCGCGCAGCCGTCACGTCACCAGCCGGTCCCCGACCCAGCGCCGACCCCAACAGCCAAGCCAAGACCAAGGCAGAATCAGCACGTATGCTACGCATTCGCGTAGGGCAGCTCCGTAGGTGCTAGCGTTGGGCGCATGGCGGGGGGCGACCGGATTTTCAGGCAGTGGCTGAGTGCCGTCGCCCAGCTTCAGGATCCGCAGTACCCGCCCGCGATCGACCAGTGGGCCGGCCGATGAGGGGTGGCCTGTTCGCGTACAAGGGCAGCGGCAAGGAGGCCCGCAGGTACGTCGAATCCGACCACTCCGTGCACTCCGGCGCCTACTACCTCCAGGAGGGCCGAGGCGTTGCGGAGCACTTCACGGTCAGTGGCGCGACGGGTGAGGTGCTGGCCCGGGCGGAGCTGAACGGGGAGCAGTACGAGGCGTGGGTGGAAGGCGCAGACCCGCATAGCGGTGAACTGAAGGGGCGGCTGCGGAACGACGACCATGCAGTCCGGTTCGTCGAGTTGATCGTCAACGGACCCAAGACCTGGAGCCTGGCGGCCGCGATCCACCCGGACATCGCGACGGCCTACGACGCCGCGCAGGACCGGTCGGTGGAGGCGGTTGCCCGGTTCCTGGCCCGCGAGGTCACCACCCGCGTCGGCGGCCGCGGCAAGCAGATGCAGCAGCATGTGGACGAGGTGACGATCGCCGCGATCCGCCACTACACCAGCCGGGCGGGCGACCCGCACCGTCACATCCACTTCCAGGTCAATGCCCGGGTCCTGGCCGGCGGGAAGTGGCGAGGCCTGGACTCCGCGGCGATGTGGAACATGCAGCGCGCGATCCGCGGCATCGGGCACCGGTCGGTGTTGGCCGACCCAAGGTTCCGTCAGGCTCTGGCCCGGCACGGTTACACCCTGCGGGCGGACGGGGAACTGACCCAGCTCGCCGATGTGGTCAAGCCCATGAGTAAGCGGTCCAAGCAGGTTGAGATGAACCTGGCCAGCTACGAACGGGACTGGCTCAAGCGGCACCCCGGGGATGAGCCCGGACTGGCGCTGCGGCGCCTGTGGGATCACCGCGCATGGAACGACGGCCGCCAGCGGAAGGCGCCGACCCGCCCGGACGTTGTTCCCGAGCACGAATGGATGGAAGAACTCAAGGGGCTGGGCGTCGATATCGAAATGCTCAGGAATGCGCCGGCCACCGACGTGACCGGTGTATTGCCCGGCGCCATTGACCGGGACGGAATGGCTGAGCAGGCATTGCGGGTGGTGGCCGCTGGCAATCGGGGAAAGTCGACGTGGAACACCTACGACCCGCGTGGTGTGGTGGAGGAGCTGCTGGCCGAGCAGCACATTTACGGGGACGACTTGGTGCTGGCGGAGCTGGCCGAGGACGTGACGCTGCGGGTGCTGCGGTCTTCCCGCACGGTGCTGCCGGAGCGCCCGGTGGTGCCCGGCCACATCCGCCACTTCACGTCCGACGCGGTCGTTCAGCTCGAGCGGGACCTCAACGGCCGGTTCGCGACCCGGGGTGCGTTCGGCCATGACGATGCGCCGGTGCAGCGGGTGCAGCGGGTGATGCGCCGCTCCGGGCGGATGCTGGACCCGGCGCAGATCGACGCCGTTCGCGCGCTGGCCGGGACGGGTCACCTGGTCGTGGTGGAGGGCCCGGCCGGTGCCGGCAAGACATCGACGTTGGCTGCGCTGCGTGATGTGCTGCAGGAGCAGGGTCAGCGGCTGATCGTGGTCGCTCCGTCCCGCAAGGCGGCGATCGTGGCGTCCGAGGAGATCGACACCGAGGCCAACACTGCGGCCGCGTTGGCCTACGCGTACGGCTACCGCTGGGACCGGCACGGGCTGTGGAAGCGTCTGTCGAAGGGCGACGTGGACGAGAAGACCGGGGTGGAGTACCGGGGCCCGTCCAGCCGGCATCGGCTGCGGTCGACGGATGTGCTGCTGGTCGATGAGGCCGACATGCTGAACCAGGAGAACGCGCAGGCGATCCTGCACGTCGCGGACGAGACCGGAGTGCGGCTGTGCCTTGTCGGCGACCGCCGGCAGCTGTCCGCAGTGGGCCGCGGCGGCGTGATGTCGTTCGCTCACCGGTGGTCGTCGGCAACCGTCGAGCTGGACGAGGTCCACCGCTTCCGGCGGGCCGACGGGTCCCGGGATGAGGAGTACGCACAGCTGTCGCTGCGGATGCGGTCCGGCCGGAACCCGGCCGCCGTGTTCGATGAGCTGGCCGCCGCGGACCGGGTCAAGGTGCACCGGACACCGAACGCGGCGGTCGAAGCGATTGCGCAGTCTGCCACGCACCGGGTGCTGGCGGGTGAGTCGGAGTCGGTGTCGGTGTCCACGAACGACATGGCAGCGGCGGTCAACGAGGCAGTCCGAGACCAGCTGGTCAGGTCCGGTGCGGTGGACGAAGAGACCACGGTGCACGGGTCGGACGGGCTGCGGATCGGCCGGGGCGACCGGGTGATGACCCGGCAGAACGACTACGCCACCGGGGTGGCGAACCGGCAGACCTGGGACGTTGAGGCGATCCACTCCACGGGTGGGATCACCCTGCGGGACCCGCGCAGCCACCAGGCCGCCACGGTCGACGCCGATTACGTGCAATCACATGTGCACTTGGCCTACGCGTCCACGATCCACGGTGTGCAGGGTGTGACTTCCGAGCACGGCACGGTGCTGCTGACCGCGGAAACCGACCACGCCGGCACCTATGTCGGTATGACCCGAGGGAAGGCGAGCAACGTGGTGCACGTGGTGGCGAACAGCCTGGACGAGGCGAAGGAGCAGTGGGTGGCGGCGTCCGAGCGGGACCGCGCCGACCTCGGCCTGGACAAGGCGACGCGGGAAGCTGCGGCGCAGGCCGGCAGGTATGCCAGCCCGCCCGTCGAGCGGCCCTACGCTGATCTGCCGGACATTCAGCTGGCGGAGCGCACCTACCTGGCTGGGGAGCGGGTGGAAGCGCTGCGGGCACAGCTGAGCGGCATGGGTGAACCTGAGGGTGAGCCATCGACAGCGCGGGATCGGCTGCGGGAGCGGCAGCGGGCTGGCATGGAAGACGAGCTGCGCTCCGCGGCGGCGGACCAGCGGGACCTGACTGCGGAGGAGACGTTGCGGGCGCAGCGGCCGGACCTGTCGGTCGTGGACGTTGGTGACGCGGTGGACCTGGTGGCGCCGGGCGCGGGTCAAGCGTATGACGCTGTGAGCATGGCGCGGGATATCGCGCGGGCGGAGCAGACTGTGGCTCGGGATGAGGAAGTCGGGTTCGGCCGGTAGGAGCGGCCTACGTCTCCGACTGCGCCAGCTGACTGGCTGGACTGGCGTCCCGGACTGTCGGGGTCGTTGTGTAGAACCAAACGTCAGCGGGACCGCTCTCATCCTCGAAGCGAAGGAGGCCACACGCTGGGGACGATCGATGGCGCATCATGGAGGCCCACCAGGCTACGAGGCCGACTCCGGGCCGCATAGTCGGGCCGTCGGGTCGACGTAGCCGGATTTCCTGCAACGCCGCCGAGATGATGGTCATCGGAACAATTTGCGTAGCAGCCGCACGACTACGGGTGCGTCCTGGAGCGACCCGCCGGCCTCGGCGAGCATCGCCCGGGTCGCGGCGTCCAGCGACGCGTAGGCGCCGGTGTCGAACAGGTCGTGGGCCCGCTGGTGATGGTCCCGGCACACCGCGACGAGGTCAGCGTCGAGTTCCTGACCTTGGAAAGCGTTGTCGTAGGTGCGATGGTGCACCTCGATCCCGTATGAGGTTCCGCATGCTGCGCACTTGGGATAGTGGCTGGCCAGATACCGGGCTCGGCGACGCTTCCATACCGGCGAGTCGATGTACTCCCGGTGGCGCTGCTGCGCTGAACTGGTGGTCACGATCCAGCTCCGAAGTCGAGGGTGCGTAGGTTGCTGGTGATGCTAAAGCCACGCACCGACAGGTCACCGCGGTTGAGTTCCTGAGCGGTCAACGCTTGACGCAGTTCGTGGTTGCCGGTGTCGGAGTGCTTCCCGGCCTGGCAGGTGGCCGCGGACGTGCCCAAGTAATCGGTCAGCCGTTCGTGGAACGACCGTAGGTGGGTGCGGTGCCATTCCAGCGCGACCAGGACATGCGCATCCTGTTCGCGGTGGGAGGTGACCCACCCCCAGAACAGCACGGGCAGGACCTGTGGCATATATGGGTGCTGCCGCCAGCACAAGGGGATGATCTGGTCGCGGCGAAGCGCCATCGTCGCGTTGTAGTGGTCCACGAACTCGTCCAGGGACTCGTCGAGGACGTCGGCCTCGTCGGCGTCCAGGTTGCGCCACGCCCACGGCGGCCGCACCCCGACCAGGTTGCTCAGGATGAACGGTCGGTCCGGCTGAGGAGGACCCGGCGCGGTCACCCGGTCACCTGTGCGGCCTCACGGGCGATGCGGCGGCGCACACCACGCTGCTCCCACACACTCTTGACGTGGCCGATGATGGGCCGGCACGTCTTGCTGACCACGATCATGTCCCCGTGGTCCAGGTTCGCGGCGTCCGCTGCGGTGAGGATGTCCAGCCGGTCGATCGAATCGCTGGTGTTCTCCCCGTGGTGGGCGGTGACCACGTCGCCCTTGCCGGCCAGCTCGGTGATTTCCTGCATCGTGTCGACGTCCGGGCTGGCGTAGATCGACACGGCGTTCGTGCGGAGTTTCCGGGCGCCGTTCTCCCCGTACATGTCGATTTCGTCGCTGTTGTCGATTGCGGTGGTGATGTAGTGGACCCCGAACTTCCGGTTGGTGTTGGAGATGTACGGCAGAGCAGCCACTCTCACCCCGTACCGCAGTTCGTCGAGCACCGCGTAGAACGGGGAGTCCAGGCGCTTCACTCGGCTCTTTTTGGTCAGCGCCACGTCTTCGGCGACCCGGCACACCTCCCCCGCGATCAAGCTGAGGAGCGGCCGCAGCAGGACCATCAGCTTTGGGTTGGCCAGCAGGTACAGGGTGCCGCGGTCGTGGATCAGCTGCTCGATGTCGAACTGCTCCGGGTTACCGCGGGAGCCGATGATGACCTGCCCGAAGGAGGACTGCAGGGACTGCATGGCGCGGGCCAGCAGGGTTTCGACGTTCGCGGTGGTGCGACCGCCCTTGGGGTTGAGGTGCTTGCGCAGGTTGGTGATCGCCGCCGGTTCCGCCGCGGGGAACATCCGCAGGATGTCTTCGCACGGTTGGATGTCGGAATCGTTGAGCCATTTGGCGATGTCGGCGATCTCGACGGTGGGGTCGAACGCGGCCGCGTGGAACCACGCCGCGAACACCTCGGTGCACACCCCCTCGAACCACCGTGAGGTGCCGTCGCCGCCGGACTCCCCCGCTTCGGCGTCCAGTCCCTTGACCAGGGCCTCGGCCCGGATCAACGCAACCGTGTAGTCCTCGCACCCTGGGATCGGGTTCCACGTGACGGACGGGTAGCCGCCGGTGACCCGCCCCTGCTGCGGCAGGCAGTCCACGACGTGCACCGGGAACTGGTCGGGTCGGGGACGCACCCACCGGGTCGGCCGACTGGTGAACGGGTTGGCCTTGACCCGCTTCGGTAGACGTCGGGGCCGGCCGTTCCACCAGCGGGTCTCCCGTGCCTTGACGGTGGACAGGAAGATGTCGGGTTCGGTGGACGACACCAGGGCGGCGCCGGGCAGGCCGCGGACGATCGGCACCAGCAGCCTGCTGGTCTTGCCCCAACCCGAGTACCCGATGATTCGCACCCGGCGGTCGAACGACAACCACAGGCGACGCAGCCGTGGGGTGGTGGCGGAGCCGATGCTGAAGCCGAGCGCGGACGTCGGGAGGGTCCACCGGTACCACCAGGGCATCCCGGGGAGGGTGAATTTCGAGTCGAGGCGGGCGCGGAACGCACCGTAGTTGCGGCGCACACGTAGCCGTGACGGGAACGCTTTGAGTCGTGGGTCGCGGTTCATCATCCGAGTCAAGGGCCGCAGCACGAGCCAGTACACGGCCACGACGACCCCGGCGATGAGCGGGACGACGCTCCACGGGTCGATGGGCGGCAGGTCGAACTTCAGCGGGAAGCGGAACTCGTTGTCCGGGCGGAGCATCCCGGTCGTGGTGGGTGACTGGAACTCGGCGCGCGGCCCGGGCACGCCGGTCCACCACGCCCACACCGTCAGCGTCGCCCACCAGCCGGCGACCACACTGACGACGCCGAGAACGAGCAGCAGCTTCCACGCGAGGGATTGTCGGCGGGTGTGCAGCTTGGTTACGCCGAGGCGGCGGAAGTTCAGCATCGGTGGTTCCCCTCGATGGTGGGCAGCATCGCGCAGCAGACGCACACGCGCAGGTCTGGTGGGGTGATATCGGTGTGGATGACGTGCTCCACCCACATGTAGCCGACACCGTCGCAATCGTCTTCCCCGCTGTAGCAGTCGTCCGGGTGGGGACAGTCGTCCCGGACCCAGCCAATCGGCGTGCCGCACGGGCACAACCAGCTCGCGGTCAACGGGTCTCGGTCGGCGCCGTTCGGGATCAGCGCGTGTAGGGCTGGCATCGATGTCAACTCCAAAGTCGGTGCAAGGACCCGTCACGGTCGCTGCGGGTCAAGGGGACGATGTGGATTGGGGTGCCCACCCAAGAGGCTTCGAGGATGTAAGGGGTTCCGTCGATCACCCCGAGGTAGACCGCGACATGCCCTGGGAAGCCGACGATGTCACCTGGTAGACCCTCTTCGTACGGGACTGATTGCCCAGAGGTGCGCTGCTCGCCGCTGCTGCCCGGGGCACCCATGAACCCTGCTTGGCCGAGGACGTAGGCGGTGAGACCGGAGCAGTCGAAGCCGATCTCGCTGCCGCAGGAGTTGTTGTCGCCTCCGCCCCGCTGGCACCCGTTGTTCGGGCCGGCACCGGAACCGCCGCCGCCCCACACGTAGGGCATGCCGAGCGCGCCGAACCCGGCAGCCAGCCCCCTGGCCAGCCCGGCGGTGGGCGCCTGGATTGTCTTGCCGGCGACGGCGGCCGCGACGTAGGTGGTGGGCAGGCCGGCCGGGATCTGCACGCTCACCCCGTTGGCGACCACCGTGTTCGGGAGGGAGCCGCCCGGGCCGGCCGGGGTGCAGGTGGGCGTAGCTGCCGTGGCGGGTTGCCCGGTGGGTGCAGAGCTGGGCTCGATCGGGCCGGCCGCGCCGGCTGCACGAACCGACTCGTCGGGCAGCTCCGGCACGTCCTGACCGGCCAATACCGAGTCCATCACCGCCCGGGCGATCGGAATGTTCACCCGGTAGTTGTCGCCGTCGTGCCCGTACTGCTCGACCTCCTCAGCGGCCCACGCCGGGTCGAGCGTCCACCACTGTGGGATGTCCAGGAGCCCAGGGGTGCCGGCGCTTTCACCGCCGTCGATGAACGTATGGGACGACTTGACCGGGTCGTACCGGTCCGCCTCGTTCGCCAACCACGCCGGACTCATCTGGTACAGCCCGAACCATCGGCCGGACGGGTCGACAGCCCTGTTGTTCCAGGAACTTTCGGTGTACGAAGCGGTCAGCATCACCAGGATGCCGGCTTTACCCAGCTTCCGGGCGATCGCCACCCCGACGATGGTCTGGACATTCTGTTGTTGGAGCGGGCTCAGGCCGGGGGCGGTCCCACCCACCGGGGCGGCCTGCCCCGCGGCGACAGCCGGCGACGCACCGCACGGGTTTTCCTGCGCGTTCGCTGCGCTGGTGCTACCGGTGATCCCGACGAACGCCGTCGCGCCGAACACGACCACGCCGACCACCAGGATCACCGGCATCAGCACCGCGACCAGCTTGACCCGGAGTAGGTTTCCCAGCATTCAGTTCGCCGGGTTCGATCCGACGAGCCAGCGCCCGTCCTGGTTGACCAGAACCCGTACGTCCGTGGCAGTCTCGGTAAACGCCGGCTGCTGCCCGGCCGGGCTGACTGTGCGGGTCGCAGCCACTCGCACGGTCACGGTGCCGTCGGGCCGGACACCGCTGAGCGGTTCTCCAGTGGCCACCTGGCAGGTCCACGTCGCGGGCACCGCTGATGGTGGGGTGAGTTGTGCGGCGCGATACGCGGCGTCCGTCATGCCGTCGGGCGACCACCGGTCCGGTGTCAGTGTGCACGCCGTCTGCCACCAGGCGGCCGCCGCGGCGGCGGCGTCCCGCGTCGCGCTCGCGATCACCGCGACCGTGGGCGGGGCGGTCGTGGTGGCGGAGGGCATGGGCGGAGCCAACGGCTGCTGCGCGGGGTCGGCCGGGCTGGGCCACAGCCGGGACGCCACCAGGATCACCGCGACCACGGCCCCCACGATCAGGAACCCGTTGGCGCGGTGGCTGCGCAGGCTGACCCGATCATCGTTCTGTCGGGCCCGCTCGAGTCGGATCAGTTCGTTGCGCTGCTCCCGCCGCGCCCGCCGAGTGGAGCGGGGGGCGCAGCCGCAGTCGTGCTCATGGTCGTGCTGATGGCGGCGCTTCACGCCTCGCCGCCGCCGTCGTCGCCGGCCAGGTGTTTGGCCACCCAGGACTGGCCGGTGGACAGGGTGCCGCCGCCGGTGGGCATCGGCAGAGGGGGTGTGGTCCGCACCCGCGCCTGGTAGGCGCTGCCGGTCTGCTGGGAGGACAGGGGCCGCCGCTGACCCGGCTGACGGTTCGACGTGGGCTGACTGGTCACGGGGGTTCCTCTCCTTGAGCGGGTGGGTGCTCCGGTGATGACGTAGGTGCCGTCGGAGCTGGTGGTGGCGCGCCGCGGCGTCGGGGTGACCTGGCCGGTGCTGTCCCCGGACCGGTGATGCGGCGCGCCGACCGCCACCCCGTCGCTGTCGACGACGGTGACCGGTCGCACTCCACGCGTTGGGGTGACGGTGAATCCGCCGCCAGGGGTGCCAGCGGCCTGCGGCGCGGCGGTGGCGGGCAGCTCATGCCCGGGAGAAGCACCCGAACCGCTGGGCAGCGTCGGAGTCTCGCCAGCACCCGAACTGGATCCGGCGGGCAGCGCGGCCCGGGCGGGACTGCCCTCGATCTGGTTGCGGCCCAACGGGACCTGCTCGGACCCGCCGTCGTACGGGGTGGGAATGTGGGAGTAGTTCTGCACGGCGGCGCGGGCCCACCGGCCGCCACGGCGGGCCGCCGAGTTGTCGTTGTTGAACTGGCCCAGCGCCGCCCCGGACACCGCGTTGGCGCCCTTCCAGCCGAGCGCGACTCCACCGGCGCCCGCCTTGGTCATCTTGCCGGCGGCGCGGGACAGGCCGCTCATCGCCTTCATCGCCATGTAGGAGTTGACCAGCCCGCTGGAGGTGCTGGACCGCATCCCGGTCATGTTGTCGAAGTGGGCGCGCAGCTTGTTCGCCGCGATGAACACCGCGACGTTGAGCAGCGCGACCTTGAACATGCCCCAGGTGGGCAGCATCGCGTTGAAGACGGAGCCGAGGATCATCACCCCGCCGATCAGGGTGGTGATGATGACGGTGGCCAGGGCGGCGGCCAGGAACGTTTCTCCCCACCGCACACCGATCTGTCGGGGCCGGCCGGGGATCATGCACGCGACCAGGGCCAGCGGCGACACCAGCAGCAGCAGCAGGAACTCGACCATCGCCAGCAGCCCGTGCAGGACCAGGCCGAGCAGCAGGACCGCCAGGGTCACGCCGATCACCGCGAGGAACAGAATGACTCCCAGGCGGCCGGGGTCCTGGCCGCGGACGATGTCGCAGTTGCCTTTGAGTTCGTCGGCGCACGGCGGCGACGGGTCGGACGAGGGGTCCGCGGTGGGGGTGGCGACGGCGTCCTGGCATTCCTGTGGGGTGACGGGGTTGCCGTCGGCTCCGACAACACCGACGGTGCAGTCGGTTCCGCTGACCTCATGGCCGCGTTCGTGGGTGGAGGCGTCGATCTGCTTCCACCGGTCGGTGCGCTGTAGGTATTCGTGGCCGACGTCGCGGCACACCGACAGGTCCGGGCCGAAGCTGGCGAGGCACCACGGGGTGATGCCGTAGACGTTCCACATGGCGTCGCCGAGCCGGATCACGGCACCGTCCTTGCCGGCCGGGTAGCCGGGGTCGGGCAGGCCGGCGGAGTTGGGCACGATGTTGCCCTGTGCGGCTGAGTAGCCTTCGGCGGCGGCGGTGGTCAGAGCGGTGCGGACGTCGTCGATCTCTCCTGCGGTCTGCGACGGGGCGGTCATGAAGCCGACCGCGATGACACCGGCGACGATGACCCACAGGGCGTCGCTGACCATTGGGGCTCCACCGACGGCCTTGATGACCAGGGTGACGATCGCCCACGCCGCGGTTGCGCCGAGCAGCGGCCAGAACAGGCTGTTGGCCAGGGTGGTGACGCCGGTCTCGATGTACGGGCCGGCGTCCTGGTACAGGTTCAGGCCCAGCATCCACTGCATCGCGACGATGGCGCCGCGCACCAGCGCCAGGAACAGGAACAGGAACAGGTTGCCGAGTGCGTGGAAGATCGTCCACATCCCCTCCTCCAGGTACGGGGCGCCGTGGTGAGCCTCCGACAGGTTCAGGGGCGGCAGGATGTATCGGGTCAGGGGGATGTTCCAGAACTGGCCGTCACCGGTGGTGTTGCCCAGGACGTCGGTATCGGCGGCCGCGAGCTGCTCGGCGCCGACCATCTGGATCGCGACGATCCAGCCCACGATCAGCAGGCGGCGCGGTGTCTGGACGAGGGAGCAGACGGCGGCCAGCAGCCAGGCGGCAGCCGCCCGGAACCGGTTGAGGGTGCGCTTCAGCACGGAATGTCCTTGGTGGTGGGTGACGGCTGAGAGGGCCGGGTGTTTACCGGTAGATGTCGCACAGGGTGCGGTCTGCGGTGTAACCCCACAGGACCACGCGCCACACCCCCTGACCGGTGTCGGACATCGCGAACTCCATGCCCCGCTGACCGAGCACCAGCGGGTTGAGCTTGAACGTGGCGACCTGCCTACCGTCCGGGGTGGTGCATTGCTGCGCGGCGGTCGCCGTGGTCGACCAGCCCTGCGCGGTGGTGCACCAGCCGGAGGCCTGCATCCGGCTGAGGGCTTCGCCGGTGGACAGCTGACACATGGTGGGCGTGTCGCCCCGCTGGTAGGCGGCCAGGAACTCTGCGCGCACCGTGGCCGGGTCGCTGGCCGGCGGCGCGCTGGCCGCTGGCGCGCCACTTTCGTCGTTGTTGACGGCGAACAGCAGCGCTGCACCACCCAGGACGAGCGCGAGGATCACGGCTATCCCGACGTAGTACATCCAAGCTGGGACGCGATTCGTTCGTGCCGGCTGCTCGGTCATGCGACTGCCTCCTCGGCCTCGTCCTCTATCACCGGTGCGTGCCGGTCAGGTGTCGTGTTCAACAGCCGCTTGATCTCACCGGTCAGGTAGTCGAACTCGACCCGGCCGAGCTGTCGGTCGCGATCCAACACCAGGCAGTCACGGTGGTCCTTAACGACCGGTGCGGTCTGCGCGTCGATGAACGACTCGTCCGCTTCCATACCCATCAACTGGGCCTGCGCCTGGGCCTCCTCCTCCCGGTTGACATGGAACGCCAGGACCGAGGTGATCTGGTCGAGCAGCCCGCTGATGCGGGTCATCTCGGCGCCCTCCTGAGTGTCCAGGATCTGCGCGACGTCCTGCGCGCGTCCCAGCTTGGCCAGGTTCCCGACGAAGTCCCGGCCGAAGTCGTACTTGGTCAGCAGGTGCAGCTCGGTCAGCGCGACCAGTTTCGGGATGCCCTTGACCTGGGCGGCCATGTACGTCGCGTAGGCGAACCCGGCCTGCACCAGCATGACCGACAGCCGTGACCCGGCCGACCAGTCTTCCCGGTTGGATTCCGACCCCGGCCACCGCAGGTCCGAGAACCGCATGTAAACGAGGCCGGGCCCCTTGGGCAGCGTCTGCGCCAGGTTGGCCGGGTCGCCGACGACTGGGCGGGCCAGCGGATCGTCAGCCAGGTCGGCAAGGTCATCACCCAGCTCACTGGTCGGGGTGGCCTCACCGTTGGAGCCGCGAGTGCTGCGCAGTTCCTGGATCACGGCGAAGCAGGACCGATCCCGCTTGTTCGGCCGCGCAGCGACGGTGATCGCGGCGCGCCGCACCATTGCCTCCTGCTGCCCGGTCGGCTTGCCCTTGAGCAGCGCCAGCACGAAGTCGATCGCCAGCGACTGGGCGTCCTTGACGTTGGGCACGTAGCGGAACGGGCACAGCGACCCGGCCGCAACGGTGTTGGTGCTGATCTCGGTGACCCGAACCCCGAACTTCCGGGCTGCGTCCGGCACACCGGCCAGGTCACCCTTGAAGTCGGTCAGCAGCACCCACGCACCCCATACCGCCTCCATCAGGCAAGCTAGGCACACCGCGGTCGACTTGCCGGCGCCGGACGTGCCGACCGCAGCCATCGTGCCGGCCTTGCCCTCTTGGCTCGCTTCGGTGACCCGCAGCTGGAATGGGCGCGGGGTGGACCCGATATTGACACCCAGGAACATCGCTTTGGGGTCGGTGGAACCGACGACGGACCCGCCTTGACCCCACCCACCGGCCAGCGTGGTCCACGGCCGGAGTTGGGTGAATTCGCGGACGCGAATGCGGTCGCCGATCAGGAACTGCCGGAACAGTAGGTCCTGGAAACCTGTGGGTTCGTACAGTTCGATGCCCATGCCCTTGTAGTGGTGGATGACCTGCTTGCACCGCTTCCGCAAGGTCCGCAGGTCTTTCGCCTCCACCAGCCACGTCGGGGTGTCCTCAACCATGTCGCAGCGGCCACCGCTGATGTCCGCGATCCGGGCCTGGGCGTTGGCCAGCACTTCCCGCACCAGTTGCGGGGCGATCGAACCCACCCCTTCGGCCTCCTCCATCTGTTCCCGGGCGGTGTTCATCGCGGCCTGGATGCGGCGGGCCGCGTCACTGCGGGACAGGTTGGTGCCGCGGATGCTGACCTCGACCGGCGGGGCACCCTTGTCCTGTTCGCTGGCCGCGATGAAAAGGTCTCTCAGCCACTCCCCGCCGGGCAGCTCCAGGCCTTCGGTGGGGAACCCTCCAGCTGCGCCGGTGGTGGGCACCAGAATGCGAATGAACCTTTCGGTGCCGTCCGGGCTCAGGATCAGGGTGTGGTCGTCGGCGGGCACAACCCGGGAGGGGGCAAGGCGGGCGACCTGGCCGGGGCCGACGAAGTCCTCATCGCCGGGCAGCCACTCCGGTTCGGTGGCCTGTACGTCACGGGCCAATGACCACGCGATCTCGGTTTTCGTGGCGGCCTTCGCGTTGAGCCCAGACGACTCCATGTCGTCAATCCAGGAATGGACGGCGCTGGCCGCGGCCCGCAGCGCGGCCTCGCCGTCTTTGGTGGGCTTGCGGGACGAGCTGAGCCGCTGGCTGAGCTTGGCCGCGAGGCCCTGCCGGTCACCGTGCTGCGCCTGTTCGTCGAACCGCACACCGACCAGCACCACCCGGTCGGGTAGTCGGTAGGCGTCGATGCGGTCTGCGCAGATCCCCAGGTGCGCCTTCTGCCCGTCGGTCAGGTCGTCGTCCCACCGTTCACCCATGTACGAGTCGCCGTCGTAGTGGCTGAACTGGATCTTGATGTGGAAGTCCTTCCCGACCGGGATGAGGCCTGCCAGGTCGCGGGCGTCCCGGTCGGTCATGCGGTGCAGGGTGCGGACCGGCACGTCGTCGGTGGACCGGCCGTGGAGGCGAACCCATCCCCACACCTCACCGGTCTCGGAGCAGGACTGGACGCCGGTGTCGATGACGTCCGGCAGGTGGACCGGGGTGATGTCGCGGGTGATCTGCTGGAAGACGCTCACTTCTGTTTCCTCCCCTTGGTGGCGTCGACCGCGGTGAGCGCGGGCTGGAGCGTGTACGACTGCAGCGGCGTGTTGCGGTGGCCGCGACCGGGCTGCGGGATCACCCGCCGGTGGCGACGTGCCAGGTACAAGGCTCGGTCGTACAGGGCCAGGTACATCAGCCGGCCCCCGCGGTCGGGTCGGGTCAAGAGCATCACGAGCGCCCCGGGCGGAATGACGTACAGCCACAGCATGGTGAAGGGGCTGCCGACCAGCCAGAACATCAGAAACACCCACGGCGCCCCGATGGCCAGGGTGGCGACGACCACGACGCGGCGGATGCCGTCGCGACCTAGTTTCTTGCCCATCAGTTCGTACTGCTGGGTGTCGATGTGGGTGTACTTGGTGTCAGACCCAATGCGGTAGGTCACGAGGGCTTACCGATCCCAAGGCCCTGCGCGATCTCGGTGAGGAACTGACGGCTGGCGGTCGGACCGAGCAGGGCGAACCCGATCGCGCAAACCAGAACGACGCCGATGAGGCGGCCCCACTTGTTGGACAGGCCGAACCAGATGACGGCCAGCCCGACGATGCACAGGACGACAACCGATGCGAATGCGGTCACCTGGGCGGTCAGGTTGTCCGCTGTCGGCAGTCCGGCGGCACGGGTGGTGGCAATGGTCGTGCGTATCATGCAGTCCCTCCGGTGGCGGGTGTGCTGGTGAGGTTCGTGGCGAACCACCGTTGGCCCTGCTGGGCCAACTCGACCGTGTACGTCTGTCTCACGGTCAGGTCGGTGCCCGGGATGTTCCAGGTGACGGAAGCGATTGCGATGCGGCCGGTTTCGCCTTCGGCTGCGGTCTGCACAGTCCAGTTGTTGACCTGACCGAGTCCGACCTGCCCGTTGAGCGGCAGCATGGGCAGATCGGTCCCAGTCAGGTATCCCAGCGCGGTGGGATCGGTGCCGGCATACGCGGTGAACAAGCTGGTCGCCCACGCCTTGCTGGCGTCGGTCGCTTCTCCGTCAGCAGCAGGTCCAGGAGCGGTGGTGATGGGTGCCGTGGAGTCGGTGAAGACCGGGCCGATCGCGGCCGCAGTGAACGTCCCGCCATTGCTGGTCAGCGGCACCAGCAGGTCGAACCACTGGATGCTGGTGACGGTGTAGCCGGCGGGTTGGGCGGGATTGTTGCCGGGGTCGCCGGCGGGGACGGCCTTTTCTGGGACAGCCTGGGATGCCTTTTCGGGAGTGGCGATCCGAACGCGGGCGGTCACCGTGACGGCGAGCTGGTCTCCGGGCTGGATGACGACCGGACCGGGCACAACGATGTCCGGGGCCATCCAGGCCGATCCCGCCCATGCGGTGGTGGCATCACCGGTGCCGGTGAACTCTCCCGTGATGACGGTGCGGTACGCGGCGAGCTGCTGCGGGTTGAACGTCAGCCAGTCGGCGACGGTAGCGGCGGCGACCTGACGGGCGCTGGCCTCGTCGAGATGGACGGCGGCCGCAGCCGGCGGGTTCAGTAGCCGTGAGATCGGGTTGATGATCAGCGGGTTCACGATGCTATTCATCGCGCCGGAGAAGATCAGCACCCCCACGCCGACCTTGACGAAGCCGCGCCAAACTCGGAGCAGCCTCTCACGGCTGGCCTTGCTGACCTCAACTCCATTCGGCGGCGCGGCGGCCGTTCTGGGAACGGCGGGCTTTTCCACCTTCACCTTCACGAACGGATTGTGTGCGGCGTTATCGCGGCTGCGAGTGGCGGTTGAGCTACCTTTCATGGCTAGGCCGATTCCCTTCCTGCGGTGATTCGCCGGTGGAGGCTCCGACGAAGGGGTTCGCCGATCGCTCGTCCCTCCTCTTGCGCCTGAGCAGACCTTGACGGTCAGTCAATCGGTGTCCCTCCCTGCTGTGGGCAGCACAGCGTGGCTGCGTCCTGTAGTGGATAAGTGTGGTGGTAGCACGGTACCACTACATTAATGCGCTACACACATGCGCTACAGAGAACTTCGAGAGAACAGGGTGGGTGGCACCAGATCGACAAGAACGTCAACGACCCGGCTCGTTCGTCATCGACCGTCTCCTTCGTTAGAACGCGTCCGGGGACCTCGCCGAGCTGGGAGACATGGCCCTCCCGCTTGACCCCTACCCCTGGGCCTTAGACACGTCTAAAGTCCCTGAGGGACAGGTCTACCAGGTAACGTCAGACATGTCTAACGAATCGGGGACCATTGAGCGGCGACGTCGACAACAGCGAGGATCGAGATGCCCTTGTGCTCTCGCAGCGCCTTCGCTTGCTCGTCGACCTGTACTACGTCGAACATGGCATCGAGCTCAAGTACGGCGAGGTTGCAGCCGCACTCGAGCGGCAGGGCATCAATCTGAGCCGAGCTCGATGGAGCTACATGCTCAATGGGCACCGAACTGTGGACGACCCAGATCTGCTCGCGGGGCTCGCGGAGTTCTTCGGTGTGAGTGCGGACTTCTTGCTAAGCAACGGTCCGATGCCAGATCGGCTCGCGGCTCAACTCGATCTCATCAGGGCCATGCGCGTATCCAAGGTGCGTTCGTTCGCGGCTCGCACTCTGGGTGATGTCTCTCCGCGCACGCTCAACGCGATCACCCAGTTCCTGGACGAGGTCGCCTCGGGGAATGACGACAAGAGGTGACCAATGGCGACACAACAAAGGGGTGATTCGAAGGAGCGAACCGCATTGTCGGGTCTCGATCTGGCGGAATTCTTCGGGCTCGACGATCTGATCGCCGCTGTCGAGAACTCGCGTGCCACAAGTATCGAGATCGTCGAGTTTCGAGGGATTTTCCCCGAGGACGGCCTCTTCGGGATCTGGCTCAGTACGGGCTTCGGTGACTACGTCCTACATGCACCGACGGCGTCGGAGCTTCACCGCCGCCAGATCGTGCTCCACGAGCTTGCGCACATGATCCTGGGTCATGACCTAGTGACCGGTCAGAGCAGTGCCGCGGCGTTGTTTCCGGATCTGCCGGAGGAGACTGTCCTGCGCGCCTTGGCACGAGGGCACACCGACAACGCCATGGAGCGAGAAGCAGAGGCTCTCGCAGACTTGCTCGCGAGTTCGCTGCGGCGCAATAGGCAGCATTCCTCCTTTGTCAGGGTCTTCGGATGACGATCGTCGTCGCGGCTGCGATCTGGATCGGCTTGATCGCCTTGTTCTTCTTCAGATGGCCCGGTCAGGCGGATCGCTCGACGATCTACTTCGGCATGGCCGCGGGGTTCGGTCTCCTGCTCAATATCGACCCGGTCTACCTGATCGTGGACGGCTGGCTCGGTGGCGCCAACCTCGCCGATCTGTTGGCCAATACGGCGATCATCGTTGGGGTGGCGGCCTTTGCGCGGGGTGTCGCCAAGGCCGCTGACGGATCGTCGCCGATAGCGAGGGTGGTTCTGGGTCCGTACGTGTTGGTGGGCGTCGTAATCATATCGGCCGCCGCGTTCTTCATGATCAAGACAACGGGGTCGTCAACTCGATTCATGTTCGACTATGGGGACCAGCCGGCCGCCGCCGTTTACTCGATAGTGCAGCACCTGTACTTCGGTCTGGTCACCTTGGCGATGGCGGTGGTCTGCGTCGGTCAGCTGCCGAATGTGCGGGGGTTCATGCGGACCTCGACCATCGTGTTGCTGGTCGGCAGCCTGGGTCAGGCCCTGACCTGCATCGTCGTCATCGTCATGGATGTTTCTCATGTCGCCGGTAACGAGAGCTTGTTGAGGCTCGGTCAGTACGTCTACGACGTTACGAATGACCTCAGCATCGTGCTGATCGCGGCTGGTTTGGTGATGCTCCCCAGCGCGCGGTTCTTCAATGCCCGGCGCACGAACGCGCAGATCGCGCGGTTGGTCGAGGAACTCAGCCCGGCCTGGTCACGTGCGTTGGAGGCCAGATCCTCCGGCCCGACGGTGGAGCCTTCCGGGGACCAGGAATCCGTCCTGCACCGACAGCTCGTCGAGATTCGGGATGCTCAAGCCAGTCTCGGTTCGAAGTACGAGCTGTCGCCGGCCGAGGTCTCGCGGCTCGAAACCGCGGAGGCTTTCCTGCTCGGCCGCTCCTCCGCTCTGCCACGTCAATGAAAGCTGACATCGTCGCCCGGATTGGCGCCGGCGCAACACTGGGCGTAACCGGTCTGGTGGCCATCACCGGCTGCGTGATCGCGAGAGCCCTCACCGCGCCCTACGGCGGCCGGCGATTCGCGACTCGTGTGCACGGTGTCGTCGCCAAGGGCGGTCGGCACTACGTACTTCTCGACGACGTAGAACAGACGCGCCGTACCGGTCTGTATGGAGCGTTTCTACCCGACGGCGTGCATGTTCGGTTCGGCGCCGAAGCGTTGTCGTGGGGATCGTCCATAGCTCGTCTGGTCGAGAGGGCGGCGGCGGAGCGGCTGGCCGGTGTCGCCTACGTCTCCTGGACCGGGATCCACTTCACGACTCCATCGGCCGCGGGTCTGCGTGCCGAGGAGATCGACATTCCCACGGAACTAGGTTCGACGCCGGCTTGGCGCGTCGATGCCGGGGACGGTGACGTCTGGGCGGTGCACATTCACGGGATGGGCAGCACGCGAGCGGGAACACTCCGCGGAGTGCAGGCGGCAGTGTCGTTGGGCCTCACCTCGCTGATAGTGACCTACCGGAACACGGCGGAGGGCATCCACCACGGATCCGGGCGGTCCACGCTTGGACTCGACGAAGCCCGAGACGTCGAGTCGGCGTTGGAGTATGCCCTTGCGCACGGCGCGCGCCGCATCGTCCTCTTCGGCTGGTCGATGGGTGCGAGCATCGCCTTGCAGCTGGCGCATCTGCCGCGATGGCGGGAGCACGTCGTCGGCATCGTGGCGGACTCCCCCGTTCTCGACTGGCGGGCGACCCTGGAGGCGAACTGCTCACGCGCGGGTGTGCCGTCCTGGTCTGCTCACCTGGCTTATCCTTGGCTGACGCACAGGCTGCTGGCTCGCACGATCGGTCTCGACCGTGCGCTTGACCTGGATGTGCTCGACTGGACCCGCCCGGGCAGGCTCAAGATCCCGTTGCTGATCCTGCAAGGATCTGCAGATCAGTCGACGCCCTGGCAGGTAGCGGCCGAGATCGCGGAGACGAACCTCATGGTCGGGCTCCAGCTCTTCGGCGCGGACCACACTATGAGCTGGAATTCCGACCCGGAGAGATGGCGCTCTGGCACAACTGACTGGCTGTTAAAGCTGCTGGACCTGACCCCAGTCCCAACAGCGTGACCAGCCAGCCAGCAGCAGGTTGCAGCCATCGGTGCGCTACGTGGCGGCTCCTTGATACCGGTGCACGACGCCGTCCTGCGCAGCGAGAGCAGTGCATTTCGATCCTCACTGTTGTCGACGTCCCTGCTCAGTGTCTTCGTTAGACATGTCTGACGTTACCTGGTAGACCTGTCTCTCAGCACTTTAGACATGTCTAAGGCCCAGGGTAGAGGGCCAAGTGGGTGGCCATGTCTCCCAGCCATTCGGGTTGGGGTCTAAACAGTCCCCTACTGTTGGACCCCCTTGTTCCTTCCCGTTGTGGCTGTATGGCGTGGCAAAGGTACCACTACAGAAATGCGCTACGCTGATGCTCGACGGGAATGTCGCACAGAAAGGTGCACCGTGACAGATGGTGCCGCCGCCCGGGCGTTCAATCCCGTCGCTCTCGTTGCACAACGGAAGGAGCGCAATTGGACGCAGGCTCAACTGGCAGCCAAATCCGGGCGGGCCCTGAAGACGGTCGTGGCGTGGGAATCCGGTACCCGATCCCCTACCCCCGCTCACCTGCTGGCCTTGGCGACCACCCTAGGTGTCCCGGCCGCGGAGCTGATCGGGGTGCCCCGGGCTCAATGGCATCTCGCCGAGCTGCGGTCAGCGGTGGGGATGGACCGCAAGGAGGCCGCCAGCCGAATGGGGATGAGCGTGGAACGTCTCCGTCATCTTGAAGGGGGTGTGAATCAGCTCAGCCCGGCAGACGCCGACCTCATCGCCGAGCACTACCAATCCACATCCTCCGAAGTACGGGCCTGCTGGGAGCGGGCCAACGCAGCACTCACTGCCGACTGAAAGGAACCCATCCCAGTGACCACCACCACGGGGAAGCAGGTAGTCGAGGTCCGGGTTACCGCCGGACGTCTCGGTAAGTACACCGCCGACGTTGCAGGCGCGGCCTTCACGAATGGCAAGAGGGTGATCTACGACGACGTTGTCCAGGCGTTGCGTGACCGGGCTCGTCAGTCCGGCGAGCCCGTGATCGCCCACGCCGTTGATGCGGGCGGCGGGGAGTCGTGGCTACGGGTCGCGATCTACGGGGACCCGCAGGTCCTGGACGGGCCACCGGCCGACTACCTCGACCATCTATCCGAGGTTGACGAGGATGAGGCGCCCGCACCTTCGTTCACCTCCGCGGAGGTGAACGAGGAGCTGTCGACTGCCCACACGGCCGGGCCAGCGCCGACCCCAATCATCGCGGCCGCGGATCTCGCCCCGGCGGGCGCTGACCCGGTCATTGCCGATACCGAGCCGAAGACCGACTCTTACAACGACATCGTCACTTTGCGGGGCACGGTCGGCGATCCAGTGTCGGGGAAGTCCGCTCGGGTGACCGAGGCCCTCAAGGCTCTCGACGAGCAGTCGGCGATCGAGAGGCGCAGCAGCAGCGACGTGGCCGGGGACACCGTCACGCCCCCGAGGGTGCAGGCGTCGCAGCCTGCACGGTTGCCTACCGTGGAGGACCTCATCGCCGGGGACACCAAGCCGCCAGCGCAGCGTGCCCAGTACGGGTGGCGATCCTGGCTGTTCCTCCCGCCGGGTACAGCCGAGCTGAAACGTCGCGCGGACATTGAGGCCATCCAGACACCGCTCACCGGGTCGCACACGATCGTCGTGGCCAACCCGAAGGGTAACGCACCGAAGACCACTACGGTCCGGCAACTCGCGGCCACCCTGGGCCTGCACCGCAAGGGCAGCGTTCTGGCCTGGGATAACAACCGGACCAGCGGCAACCTGGGCGATCGCGTCATCCGGCCGGCGAAGAACGTGCTCCACTTGTTGGCGGACGTCGACCGCTTCCAGGCGGGCGGTGCCGCGTTCGGGGATCTGGCCGACTACGTCCGCGAGCAGCCCGAAGGGTTCGACGTGCTTGCCTCAGGTGAGCCCGCGGCCATGACCGCAGTCAACAAAGATGCCCATGACTCCGTGCATCGGGTCGCCGCCAGGTTCTATCGGATCATCGTTGAGGACACCGGCAACGACCTCGTCGCGGACAACTTCCTGGCCGCGGTCGATGTTGCCGACCAGCTAGTCATCCCGGTGTCCATCGCTGAGGACACCGCGAAGCGGGCCGCCCAGATGATCGACACGCTCCGCGCCCACGGCAAAGGTGGCCTGGTCAATCAGGCGGTCGTAGTACTGACGGGAGTCGCCATTGACGGCACGAAGGCCAACCAGGTGCTACAAGAGCGTCTCGCTGCGCACTTCCGGCCGCATGTCCGGGTGGTCAGGTCCGTCCCATACGATCCGGCGCTCGTCGGCGGCCGGTACATCATGCAATCCACGTTGTCCCGCAAGAGCATTCGGGCATGGGAGCAAGTCACTGCTGATGTTGTGAGAGGTCTTGCGGCGCGAGCGGCTCCTCCTGAGGAACCCGTCAGGAACCGGAGAGTGGCAGAAGCAACGGTAGAGGTCCCGGCGTAAGCGGCCCACCGGCGCTCGGCCTCGGCGTTGCCTTGGGTTCGCCTGTGGTGTAGGTGAGGCGCCTCGCTACCAACGGGGCGCCTCGCGTTCCTCAGGTCTGAATTGCCTCACCCACCACCACGCGGGTTGATGCGCCGAAGAACATCGAAAGTGTAGCGACCACGCTCGGTAACGGTCGACGACGAGGACGTGGCGACCCCCGCGTCGGCTGCTCCGGGCCGTGTGGACCTGTTCGGCCTGTACCAGAGCAGCGAGGGTGAACACGTTCGCCGCGGTGGCCACGGGCCGCCGCAACGGTCACGTCATCCCAACGATTTGGCGACCGACCGGTTTCCTTACCTGGATTGTCGGCGTGTCGTGCCTTACCAGATAAGCACGGGCGGTTAGATCGTCCCCATGGCGCATCAACCGGGCCCCGGTCGGCCCAGCAAGGGAGATCGCGACCAATTCTCAGTGCGGCCAGCGAAGGAAGTAGGGCAGGTGCTTCGGGAGCGTGCTCGGGCGGCTGGGATGTTCCCAGCCGAGTACTGCGCGAAGCTTCTCTGTGAAGCCGTGGGGATGCCAGAGCACGCTCCAGCTCCATCGCTGTCGGACGCGACACAGCCCGCGCTACCACTAGGCAAGTCCGCTTAGGAGGACAACGAAGGGCCACAAAAAACGAAGCCCCACACCCCCAAGTCAGTTTGGCCGCTGCAAAGGGTGAAGGGCTTCGATCCGTACTACGACAAGGAGTCTAACCCATGCCCGCCCCTTGGCGGCGGCAGCGACCGGCCGGCATCTTGCCGACCTTTCGTCGTCGACCTCCGCCACCTCTCGCGAGTAGCCGCCGCTCTCCGCTCCGGTGACGCGGGGGGCGGCTTCGCCGCCTTCTGCTACTGGTCCACCGGATGGCTGTGATGCAGCTGCGGCGTGGGCTGCGTTGGCGCCGCTGCTGGCGGGCCGGCCGCGGGTGCGTGAGTCCCGGGGTGCCCGGCACCAGTACCGGCGCCGGTGGGAACGGGACCTGACCGCTCGGCTGCCGGCGGTGCCGGCGGCGGTGCCGATCTACTCGGCCGCGGGCGATACCCGGGTGCTGGTGGTCGACCTGGACTCGGCCGGTGGCGGTGTCCCCGCGGTGCAGCGGGATACCGCGGCGGTGACCGAGCTGATCCGCTCGGCCGGTGGGCGGGTGATCGTCGATGAGAGCCCTAGCGGGGGGCGGCACGTGTACGTGCCGTTGGCCGAACCAGTCGGCTTCCACGACGCCCGCGACCTGGCCCTGGCCATCGCCACCCGCACCCCCTCGATGGACCCCAGCCCGAACCAGAACCTGACCGACGGCCTGATCCGCCCGCCCGGCTCCCGCCACCACACCGGCGGCCACCAACGCCTCCTGGGGCCGCTCGCCGACGCCCAGCAGCTCGCCGCCACCGGCAACCCACCGCAGGTGCTGCACGCCTTGCAGCGCCTGCTCGCCGGCGAACTCGCCGTCGTCCGCGGCCGCCGGCAGTCCTCCTCCGACGCCGACCCCGCGGATGACGCCGGTGAGAGACCACGCCGGTCGCGGCCCCGCGAGCTGGCTCCGGACTACCTGCGCATCGCCACCACCGGCCTGTACGACACCGCCCGCTATGCCTCCCCGTCGGAGGCCCGGCAGGCCGTCCTGACCGCCGCAGTCTGGGCCGGACTGACCCTGGCCGGCGTCGCCGCCCGCGTGGAGAACGGCACCTGGCCCGGGCTGGCCTCCTTCTACGCCCGCTACCGCCCCGGCACCCGCCGCAAGGCGCTGGCCGCCGACTGGCGCAAAGCCACCGCCTGGGTCGACGCCCAGCACGGCAAGCAGCAGACGGCCGATCTTGTCCGTAACTCCCCCACTAGCGAGCCACCTCCACACGGGGGGCGCCCCCTCCAAGATCAAAAAGAAAGAGCGGCCGCCGAACGCGCGCGCGGAACCGCCGCCGAATACCAATGGATCCGCAGCTGGCGCAACGCCGCCGGCCTGCTCGAACACACTCGTTACCCGGACCGGGGCGGCCTCGGCGTGCGTTGGGTGCTGCGCGCCGTGGGCGAGGCCGCGATGAAGACCGGCAGCCGCTACATCGCGTTCGGCACCCGGTCCCTGTCCGTGGCCACCGGCCTGGACCACACCACCGTCGCCGCCCACCTGCGCCGGCTCCGCGACGAGGACGACCCGCTGATCGACCTGATCGAGAACGACCGCGGCCTGGCCGGTGACCTGTACCAGCTGCGGATCCCCGACGAGGCCGCCGCCCGGACCGCGACCATGGCCTGGCCGGCCGGCCAGCTTCACGCCCTGCGGCCGGCCTTCCGCGAGCTCGGACACCCGGCCGCATTCGTGTACGAGGCCCTCGAGCACACTCGGGAACCGGTGCGCAGCTTCGACCTGGTCGCCGGTACCGGCCTATCCCGCAGCGCGGTGTACGAGGCGTTGGAAACCCTGGCCGCCTGGAACCTGGTCACCGGCCGTTCCGGCCGGTGGACCCTGAACACCGCGACCAGCCTGACCCAGCTGGCCGAACAGTTCGGCTGCCTCGACGCGGTCCGCGCCCAGGTGCAACGGCACCGCCGAGAACGGGCCGCCTACCGCTTGGCGCTGCGCATTGTCGACCGCCACGAGGTGCTCGTCGACACGGTCGCCGACCCGGACGAGCCCTACGAATGGCCACCTGAGCCGCCACCGGAGGAGCAAACCCTGTTCGACCTGCTCGAACGCGAACTGGGCGCCCATCCGGTCTCCACCACCGTCTGGTGACCACGGCCGGGCAACCACTCCACCGGCGGCCGGTCGCCCGTTGGCTGCCGGAAGGCCGCGCCGGGAACGACTCCGGGCCCCGGCAGGGCCGCGGTCGATGCCCCGACTGGAGGAGGCATCCGGGCCGGACGGCCCTTTGCCCACCCAGCCCGCGGATCGTCCTGGCCCTCGGCGGGACGCACTGGCGACCCTTTCTCGTTCTCCAGGCTGGCGGAGCTGTACCGATTGGTCGGCGAGCTCGCTGGGCTGGCCGACTGGCTACCGCAGTTGCTGGACAGCTCGATCGCTGGCTGCGCGTGGAACAGCGTGTCCCGGCGGATGAGCCGGTCGACATGGTGTGGGTCGCGTTCGGTCCGACTGCGACACACGCGGCCGGGCCGGATCGTGACGGCTACCAGCCGTTGGAGGGAGCCCGCTCGTGCTTACACGGTAGGAAGACATAGCCCCACATGGCTGCGCCGTGCGCCGCAGGGGCTAGTCGATCTCACGCGATCGCCCGCCCACCTGGGTCGTAGACCGTCGTGACGAGCCAGACCATCCGAGCAGTCCGGATAGCTATCCGATAGCAGTCCAAATAGCACTCTGATCTCACCATCCGAGCCGGCATTCGAGCTGCCGGTCCAGCTGGCCCGACCGAAGTTCGACTAGGCATAGCCAAGGCAACCGGTGTCGTGATGATTGCTAGGGCAGGTACGCGTCGAGGGCTGCGTCAATTAGCGCACTTCGGCTTGGAGCATTTACTTCGGCGACAAGGCGATCGATGACGGCGATGTCGTCACGTAGCGGGCGCAGTGAGACCTGCACCCTGGCCTCGCGGTTCCGTCGGGTCCGCGGCCGGCCGCGGCCAGCGAACATGCTGCCCGTGGGCGGGGCGGGCTCAGAAAACCGTTCGCTGAGCTGGCCGTAGCTGGAATCCAAAGCAGTTAGGACAACCTCGGTGAAGGTAAGGTCCCCCGCACCCGAACGGAGTCGCTCGCGGACCGAGAGGCCGAGGTACACCACGATGGTCTGGGAAGCGCCGCCAGCCGGGACGTCTGGGCGCGCTGGAGTGTTAGACCTTCGAGTGTTCTTGACCTTTGACTCTCCCGCACGATCGCTCGCGGGGACGGGAGTCTGGGTCGAGGTCAGCGGCCTCGGCTTGACGACGTCGTCGACCGACCCGACTGACGGCTCGGTTGTCACGGGTGCAGGTGTCGAGCGTAACGGGGTCAGGCGCCCACCGAGTCCGTCACTGCGGGATGGCCCACCGAAAGCGCTACCAAGGTCAGCCGGTTGCATGCGACTGGGCCGTTCTCCCAGGGAGGGATTGGGCGTCATGCGTTCACCTGGGCGGGTTCCTCGGTCGGCTCAGCGGTCAAGATGCGGCCGATCAGTTCCTCGGCGATCGCTTGATAGTCCTCGGCCAGCACCCCCGCGCTCGACGCCAGTGGTTCCGATTGCATGCCGGGATTGCGTAGGCGTTCGTACCACTTAGGTCGCGAGACGACATCTCGTTCCAGCTCATGAACGAGTTGACCTCGGTTTCGAGCATCGACCGCGGCGGCTTCAACATGCCGCACAGTGGCGTTGAAGATCAAGCTCCGGCCGCCCAGCTCTTGCCCCAGCGCCTCTCGGGCCATCGCAATGACCCGCTTGGCTGAGGAGTTCACTCCGAACAGCGCCACACCTAGGAGTGCGATGTCGGGGTTTGTCTTGCGAGCCTCGGTGAAGCGTCGAGCCACCTCCCGCAATCCTGCTCGGCTTGCATCGTCGGTCTTGGTGGGGACGAGTACCCAGCGTGCAGCTTCCAGCGCCCCGGCCTGCAGCACATCGTTACCGGGCGGACAGTCGATGAAGGTCAGGTCGTAGTCACCCGCTACCGACGCGATCGACGCCGCCAAGGACGTCACTCCCCCACCCCGCGCATTCATCCGCCGCGACTGCAGTACTGCGGCAAGGTCGTGGAGCGATTCGCCGCCCACTACGACATCCAGTCGCGGGCGGACGTCTCGCAAAAGGATTGGCGCGACCCCGGTTGAGCCGGCCGCGACGAGACCAGCTCCTCCATCGCCCAACCCAGCACCCAGGTAGCCCAGGTCATTTCCTAGGTTGCCTTGGGGATCAAGATCGATCGCCAGGACGCGGTAGCCGGCGTCCGCGAAGAGCCCGCTCAGATTCGCCGTCAGGCTGGTCTTTCCCACACCACCCTTGCCATTGAGAACGGCGATTGTGCGGCGTAGTGCCGAGCGCTCGACGTGAAGAGTGGTCATGTCTGCTGATCCTTCATAGCCGGCCCCCCGCGGGGGCATGGAGCGTCGCTCTTGCTACGAACGAACCTAGGTCGAAGGCAAGGCAAATCGCGGGAAGACACCTACCACCCTGCAGACGTGTCGCAACGAAGATAGCTATCGCTCGGCTATCCGGGCTGCTATCGGCCCTGCAAGGTGCAATGCAGATCAGCGCGCTGGTGCCCACGCAATGCGCCTGCAAGGTACAACGCAGGCAGCCGCGCTAGCGACCATGCAGTGCACCTGCATGTTCACCAGCGGGGCGCTTGCCTCCCGTTCTGCATTCAGCGCGCGCGTTAGCTTGCTAGTTCGATCCCTGGATCGATTGCAGGACGCCCAGCGGTAATACCAGCTATCGGAGCGATGATTGCCTGTCCCTGCACACCGACTGCTATCAGTAGACGGTCGACGTGCGATCGCATCGCTGGGTTGGTCCTAAGTCGTCGAGCAGGCAGTTGGTGGGCGGGGTGGGGGCTCGCCCGCGCCAGTACCACGGCGCCGTAGGGCGATGGCAGCATGGATGTCCATGAGCGCGCCGGGTCGTGCCGCTGCCGGGGCGAGGAGTACCTGGTCGTCGACGGTCAGGAGTTGCGGCTGACGAACCCGGCTCGGGTGTTGTTCCCGGTCACGGGAACGACGAAGGCTGATGTCATCGCGTACTACACGGCGGTGGCCGGGGTGATGCTGCCGCATCTGCTGGGGCGGCCGGCGACCCGGAAGCGGTGGCCGGACGGGGTCGAGGGCCCGTCGTTCTTCGTGAAGGAGGTCGAGGCCGGCATCCCGGTGTGGTTGTCCCGGGTGCAGGTCGCGCAGCGGTGGGGCGGCAAGTTCTACCCGGTGCTGGACACCCCGGCCGCGTTGGCGTGGGTGGGGCAGGTGTCCGCGCTCGAGGTGCACGTCCCGCAGTGGCGGATCGGGGAGCCGGCCGGGCCGCGCCTGACGGGGTCGTCGCGGCTGGAGGTCCTGGTGGATCGGGTGGTGTTCGATCTGGACCCGGGGGAGGGCGCAGGCCTGCCGGAGTGCGTGGACGTGGCCTGGGCGTTGCGAGAGCGGCTCGGCCCGCTGGGGAACCGAATGGTGCCGGTGACCAGCGGCTCCAAGGGGCTGCACCTGTATGTGCCGATGGATGCGCCGATTTCCAGCGAGCAGGCGTCGGAGTGGGCGTGGCTGGCCGCGACCCAGCTGGAGAAGGTGATGCCGGCGCTGGTGGTGTCGACGATGGCCAAGTCCGAGCGGCGGGGGAGGGTGCTGGTCGACTGGTCGCAGTTATCTCTAGCTGCCTGAACCGGTTCGGCGATGTGCAGGAGGCGCGGCGCGCCTGACTGCTGCTGCGTGCTGGACGGAGTTATCTGCTGTCGTCCAGTTCGCAGAGAGGCGAGGAGATGCGGGTTCAGCGGGTCGTGCTGCCGGAGGGCTGCGGCGTGTCGTGGACGGTCCTGGGTGCGGACCACACACCGATCGAGCCGATCGAAGCCTGGTTGTCGCACCTCAGCAATGTCGGCCGGTCGCCGAACACGCAGAAGGCGTACGCGACCGACGTCAGGGATTACTTCCTGTTCCTAGAGCAGCGTCAGATCAGTTGGCGGGAGCCCTCTTTGGAGGTGCTCGGGGAGTGGTCGGCGTGGTTGCGGTCTCCGCTGGTCGCCGGCGGCGCGGTGGTGGCTTTCGGTTCGCGCGGTCCGCGTTGCGGCCCGGCGACGGTGTCGCGGAAGTTGTCGGCGATCAGCGCGTTCTACGAGTTCCAGGCCCGGCACGGGTTGGACGTCGGCCAGCTGCGGCCGATGTGGCAGGCCTGGGACGGCCGCCGCGCCGGTGGATCCTGGAAGCCGTTCCTGACCGACATCGGCCCGTCGCGGCAACGGCGGCGCCAGGTCCAGGTACGGGTGCCCAAGCGGGAGCCGCGGCTGCGCACGGCGGCGGAGGTGCAGAGCCTGCTCGACGCCTGCGACCGGCTGCGGGATCGGTTCTTGATCGCCTTGGTGTATTCGACGGGCATCCGGATCGGGGAGGCGCTCGGCGCCCGCCATGAGGACCTCGTTCCCCGCCGGGGCGAGTTCCGAGTGGTGGCCCGCGACAACGTCAACGGTGCCCGGGCGAAGTCCGGAGAGCGGACGGTGCCGGCACCGCCGGAACTGATGCGCCTGTACGCGGACTACATCACCGAGGAGTACCAGGCGCTGGACTCGGACTACGTCTTCGTCAATCTGTGGTCCGGCCGGCGGGGGGCGCCGGTGACCTACGCCAGCGCCCATGACCTTGCCCGCCGGCTGAGCAGGCAGGTCGGGTTCAAGTTCGAGTTCCACCAGCTCAGACATTCCTACGCGACCGGGTTGCTGCGTCGCGGAGTCGCCGTCGAGGTGGTGTCCAAGCTGATGGGGCACCGTCATGTGACGACCACGATCGACACCTACGCCCACCTCAGCGACACCGACATTCGGCGGCACCTGGAGGCGGTCGGATTCTTCGAGAACGGGTTCTTCGGGGACCAGGGGGTGATGTTGTGACCGCCGCGGTGATCCGGCCGTCGACGTCGGCCGGGTTGCTGGAGCTGCTGATGAGCAGGGTGCGGCCGGAGTTCCGGACCGAGCTGGTGGAACGGCGGATCGGCGACCCGGTCCTGGGGGAGCCGGCGTGCGCCGTGGACGGATGCGACCGGGCCGGGCACGTGCGGTTGCTGTGCCGCAGCCACCACCACCGGTGGATGGTGGCCGGCCGGCCGGAGATGGTCGAGTACGTCCGGACGACCAGCCCGCAGACTCTGAGCGCCGAGCTGAATCCGGGCCCGCAGGTGCTGCGTCCCTTCGACTTCCGGCCGGTTAAGGGTCAGCTCCGACTGGAGTGGCAGTACCTGCTGCAATGCCGTTACGACGAGCAGCGCTCACGCATCGAAGAGGACTACTTCAACCGGACGGTGTCCTTTCTGGGCCGCTCCGGGGCGTCGTCGACGCTGGACCGCCCGACCGAGCGCTGGCTCGACGACTTCTACGCCGACACCGGTTGGACCACCCGCCGGCACTACATCGATGCGTTGTGGCGGTCGGCCGGCCGCTACCTCGGTGATCTGCTCGAGCCGGGCGGATGGGACGGCGAGTACCCCAACGACGTCTGGGAACTCCGCAGGCTCGGGTTCAACACCATCGGCCGCCGGCTGCGGTTCACGGGTATCCCGCAGCCATGGCTCAAGGACCTGACCAAGCGCTACATCAAATACCGGTTGAGCACCGGGATCAGCCTGACCCAGGTCTATCTGGACCTGAAGGCGATCATCAGCCTGGCCCAGGCCGGGGTGGTCGGCGGCCGGGTGACCGGTCCCGGGCCGGCCGCTCTGAACCGGGCGTGGATCGAGCGGTGGATCGGGATCCGCCGCCATCAGCAGCCGGCCAAGCGAGCCACCACGGACATGAGCTCGGTGGCGATGTTCCTGCGCACCGTCGGCCGGTTCGAATGGGCACCCGACCTGCCCAGGAGCGCGGAGATCTACCCGGAGGACTATCCCAAGACCATCAAGTACGCCCCCCGGTTCCTGTCCGACGCGGTGATGGCGCAGATCGAGAACCCGGCCAACCTGGCCCGGTTCCACGACGACGAGGACCGGCTGATCACGTTGCTCCTCATCCGGGCCGGGATCAGGATCGGCAGCGCGATCAGCCTGCCGTTGGACTGCCTGGTCTACGACGGGGAAGCGCCCTACCTGCGGTATCTGAACCACAAGATGCAGCGGGAGGCGTTCGTGCCGATCGGCCCGGACACCGCCGAACTCATCAAGGCCCAGCAACGGGCCAGCCGGGCCAGGTTCCCGCACGGCCGGCCGTGCCTGTTCCCGAGCAGCCGGTCAAACCCGGACGGCAGCCGGCCGGTGACCGACGAGAAATACCGGCGCCAGCTCAAGGCCTGGCTGGCCGAGATCGACGTCCGCGACGACACCGGGCGGCCGCTGCGGATGACGCCCCATCAGTGGCGGCACACCTTCGCGACCCGACTGACCGACCAGAACTGCCCGCAGGAGGTCATCCAACGGCTGCTGGACCACAGCAGCCCGGCCATGGTCGCCACCTACGCGCACCTGAAGGACAAGAAGGTGCGGCAGGAATGGGAGAAGGCCACCAAGGTCAACAGTGACGGCGAGGTCGTCACCCTGGACCCGACCCATCCACTGAACGAAGCGATCTGGACGAACAGCCGCCTCGGCCGGGCCACCATGGCGTTGCCCAACGGATACTGCGGCCTCCCACTGACCCAGAACTGTGAAACCGCGAACCAGTGCCTGACCTGCCCGATGTTCCTGACCACCAGAGACTTCCTGCCGCAGCACCGCCGCCAACGCAGCGAGACCGCCCGGCTGATCGCCGTCGCCGAAGGCAACGGGCAGTTCCGCATGGTCCAGACCAACACCGCCGTGCTGGACAAGCTCGACCGCATCATCGACCAACTCGCCGGAGCAGACTCATGACCCGCGCCGACAACAGCCATCACCTGACCGCCGCGGCCCGTGCTCGGTCCCAGAGCACCCGACAGCGGTCCCTGGCCGCACTCGAGGCCATGATCCGGGACGGAGCTGCGATCACCTTCCACACCGTGGCCACGAAGGCCGGTGTCTCCCGGTCCTGGCTCTACCAGTGCACCGATCTACGCGACCGGATCATCGAACTCCGCGACACCACTCGCCCGGGGCCGCACACCCCGCCGGCTACCCGGCAACGGGCCTCCCATGCGTCGCTGCTGGCTCGCCTGGAGGTCACCCAGGACCGGCTGCGGCGAGTCGTTGCGGACAATGCGGCCCTGCGGGCCCAACTCGAGCAGGCGCTGGGCATCATCCGGGCCGAACAGCAAGGCCTGCAACAGGTGCACCCTCAGCGACCGCTGACACCCGAGGCGGATGCTCGCTAAGCTGCTTCGTGGACATCGTCCAGAACACAGACCCGCAGGTCAGCGCCGACACCGGCGACGACAGCACGAGATATTCGCAGAACAACGCGGCGAAGACGACGATCGCGCCGTACTCGCTGCGGGGCCGGGAGCGGCCGACGGTGGCCGCCCCCCGGACCTGGGACGAGCTGACCCGTGTGGGACTACGGCACCTCGAGCTGGGGGAGGTGCTGGAGCGGGTGGCCGGGGGACTGGACCCGATGGCCACCCTCGCCCCGGCATCCCCGCTGTCGGTGGTGGCGCCGGTGGTGGTGCGGGAGCGGCGGCCGCGGACCGCGCGGACTGTGGTCGGGTCGAAGCGGCGTCGGTCATTGGATGCGGTGGTGCTGCCGGCCGGGTTGGCCGGTCCGGTGGACGTCGCGCTGGCCCAGGCGCAGGACCGGGTGCCCGGGCCCCGGGCCCTGCCCGGCGGGTCGACGTACGAGCCGAAGTGGGACGGATTCCGCCTGGCGGTCGTCGGCCACGCCGACGGGGCCCGGTTGTGGTCTAAGAGCGGCACCGACCTGACCGCACGGTTTCCGGAGATCACCGCCGCGGCGGCCGCGGCGGTTCCGGAGGGCACGGTCTTGGACGGTGAGGTGGTGATCTGGGTGGGGGATCGGCTGGACTTCGGGTTGCTGCAGCGCCGGTTCACCTCGTCCCGGGCCCGGTTGGCGGACGAGGCCCGGCAACACCCCGCGTCGTACATGGTGTTCGACCTGCTCGCGGTCGACGGGCAGGATGTGCGGCCGCAGCCGCTGCGGGTCCGCCGCGCTCTGCTGGACGAGCTCGCCCGGGACTGGACGCCGCCGCTGCAGCGTTCCCCGGTCACCACAGACGAACAGCTGGCGCAGCAGTGGATGCGTCAGTACCGGCCGGCCGGGATCGAGGGTCTGGTCGTCAAGGGCGCCGGCACCCCGTACGAACCGGGCCGGCGCCGCTGGGTCAAGGTGAAAGGCCGGGAGTCCACCGAGGTGGTCGGCGCGGTGGTCGGCCCACTGGCGGCGCCGACCGCGCTGACCGCCGGCCTGTACCAGGCGGACGGCCGGTTACGCATGGTCGGGCGGAGCGCGGTGTTGACGCGAGGCCAGGCCCACACGTTTGCTCGGGTCCTCACCGCTGCCCGGGCGGATCATCCGTGGCCCGACAGCATCGCGGCGAACCTGTTCGGCAGCGGCCGGGACCGGGTCACGCTGACCAGGGTCGAACCGGTGGTCGTGGTCGAGGTGGCCGCCGACGCGGCTCGACAGCACGGGGTGTGGCGGCACGCGTTGCGCGTTCTGCGGTTACGCGCCGACCTGACGGTGGCCGACCTACCGGTCCTTCACAGGCGCGACGACACCGGCTGACCGT
This sequence comes from Nakamurella sp., assembly GCA_036524715.1. Classification (GTDB taxonomy): domain Bacteria; phylum Actinomycetota; class Actinomycetes; order Mycobacteriales; family Nakamurellaceae; genus Nakamurella. The sequence goes on from DATDBV010000110.1 coordinate 42,469, forward strand.
CGAACCGATCGTCGACCGGGACAGAGCGCCGCGCGATGGCGGCCAAGAACTCAGGCCCCCATTACGCTGCTGGCGTGGAGCTTCAGCGAGTCGGCGGGCCAGGGCATCCGGTCGTCGGGCCAGCCTCGACGAAGACCCAGACGATCCGAAACTTGTGCCCGTGTTCCACGTCGCTGTCGGCGGTGGCGTCGTGCCAGGTGCCGAAGGCGTCAAGAACCTTGACGGTCGCCGGCGCGCAGATTCATCGGTGGCCGCGGCTTTCTGCTTGCAGTCGGCCGTACCGGGTCAGCACCTCGTGTCGTTCGTTCGGAGGGAGCGAGGCGATGTACGCGTCCTCCCACACTCCGCCGCCCAGGTACACCCAGTCGCCGTCGTCGTAGGCGTCAGCTCGGTCATCCCGCTGCCAGATGCCATCGCTCAGGTGCCAGCCGTCGCGACGGGCCTGGTCGGCCCAGTCGAGAGCGGTGGTGGACACCACCGGCGGGGGAGGGGGCACGGCGTGGGGTTGGTCCATGCTTCCTGCCTCTCCGCCGGGGGTGGGCCGATCGGGCCCGGTTGACCGATCGCTGCGTGAGGTCAGGGTAGCGACGACCTCCGACACCGGGTGCTGAGCCGCCGGAGCGGGGTTACGCACGGGCAGGCCTGGTGGCCGCCGATCAGGGATGTTGGCGGGGGGCTTGGGCGCGGTGCCGCAGAGCGTGGACGGCGGCGACCTGGCCGGTCGGGGTGAGCGGGGAGCGGCCGGTGAGACTGGGTTTGCCTTGCAGCCCGAGGAAGTCCAGGCGTCCGAACAGTGGGCCGGTGAGCCAGCCGGTGTAGTCCCGGGTCAGCGGTCCGTCGTCGGTGGTCCAGCCCTCGCCGCCCAGGGCGTCGGCGACGACCGGGGGGTCGTCGTAGCGCGGCGGCGGGCCGGTGAGCAGCCGCATGAGCATGATCTCGGCGGCGGCCGCCTCGGCCGGGTCGGCCGGGATGAGGGCGGCGGTGACGGCGGCCCACAGGGTGGGGGTGTCGGCGCCGAGCAGGTGGCGGCCGCGGGTGGTGAGCAGCAGCCGGCGGCCGCGGCGGCGGGTGGCGCCGAGCTGGTCGACGATCCCGCGCAGGTGGTGCGCCTCGGGCAGCTGGTTCTCCGGCGGCGCCTGTTTGCCCAGGATCAGCCAGTTGAAGCGGTGGCAGGCCTCGGTGAGCAGCGCCCGGGACAGCGTGTGGTTGACGGTGAGCTGGGCGCCGTCGCCGTCGCACCGGGTCAGGAACCAGCGGATCTGGGTGAGGTGCTGTTCGGCGTCG